>DASTEB010000392.1:0-6672 GCA_035710025.1 Chloroflexia bacterium | reverse complement strand
GGGTATCGCCGCCGCGAGCAGCAACAACGGCCGCGGCGTGGCAGGTGTGTCGTGGGGAGCGCGTATCATGCCCGTAAAAGTGCTGGGAGGCGAGCGCGGCTCGGGGTCAGATGAGCAGGTGGCCCGCGGCATCCGCTGGGCCGTGGACAACGGGGCGCGCATCCTCAACCTGAGCCTTGGCGGCGAGGAAACCAGCCCAATCCAGGACGACGCGATCAGGTACGCCCACGAGCGCAACGTGCTTGTGGTGGCCGCGGCCGGCAACACGCCCGACGGCAAGCCGCACTACCCCGCGGCCTACGACACCGTACTGTCTGTGGGTGCCACCGGGCGGTCGGACACCGTGACGGGCTTCTCGTCGTTCGGGCCGTACGTTGATGTGTCGGCGCCGGGAGTCGGCATCCTGTCTACATCGTGGAACGAGGGCAGCCTGACCTACGAGTATGGCAACGGCACTTCGTTCTCATGTCCGTTGGTGGCGGGAGCGGCTGCGCTGGTGTGGTCGGCCAACCCGAGCCTGACCGCGGACGACGTGCGGTTCATTCTGGAGGATTCGAGCGACGATGTCGGCCCGGCGGGCTGGGACGAGTATTCCGGTCGCGGGCGCTTGAACGTGCAGCGCGCAGTGCAAATGGCCCAGCAGGGCAAGCCGCCGACCCGCACGCCGACCCCTGTGAACCAGCCGACCAACACGCCGGTGCCTGTCGCGACGCGCGCACCCGGCACCGGGCCTGCGCTGCAGGTTGACAGCAAGCAAGTGGCGCCGGGCGCGCTGCTCGCAATCATCGGCTCGGGGTTTGGGCCGAACGAGATCGTTGACCTGCACCTCGTAGCCTCCGGCGCCGACCGGGGCCTGGGCACGGCCCAGACCGACGCCCAGGGCGGTTTCCGCGCGGAGGTGGCCTTACCCCGCGACCAACCTCTCGGGGCGGCGCGTCTAACGGCCGAGGGCATGTCCAGCAATCTCACCGCGGCAGTGGACCTGAACGTGACGCAAAACGGCGGCCAGGGGCAGTCGGTTATCAAGGGCACGGTGCGCGGCGCGCCTCCCGGCGAGGTTACGGTGCGCCTGACTCCGGCGCTAGGCGTGGCGGGCGCCGAGCTTACCACGAGAGCCGACGCGTCCGGGCAGTACTCATTCGGAAACCTGACGTCCGGGTTCTACGCGCTGTCGGCCTCGGCGGCGGGCGCGCTGCCGGCCGGGCCGTTCGTCGTACAGGTTGACGGCACAGCGGCCGACGTGCGCACCGTGGATATCACAGTGGCCGTGACCCGTCCTGCCGCTTTCGACCGCTCACCCCAGGTGCCCAGCACCGGCGACCAGGTGTACTTCCCCGAGACCGGCCATTCGCTCAAAGGCCCGTTCCTCAAGTTCTGGCGCGACCACGGCGGTCTGGCTATCTTCGGCTACCCCATCTCCGAGGAGTTCGCCGAGGTATCGGCCACCGATGGCAAGACCTACACCGTGCAGTACTTTGAGCGCAACCGCTTCGAGCACCACCCCGAGTTCGCGGGTACGCCCAACGAAGTGCTCATGGGGCTGCTCGGGCTGGAGATGACGCGCGGGCGAACGTTCCAGCCGGGCGCGCCGTTCCAGAGCACTCCGACGCAAGTCTACTTCAGGGAGACCGGCCATTCGCTCAGCGGGCCGTTCCTACGCTACTGGCAGGCGAACGGCGGGCTTGCCATCTTCGGCTACCCGATCTCGGAAGAGCTGATGGAGAACGGCTACCTGGTACAGTACTTCGAGCGCAACCGTTTTGAGTATCACCCTGAGTTCGCAGGCTCGCGAAACGAGGTCTTGCTCGGCCTGTTGGGGATCGAGGTGGCCCGGCGTAACGGCTGGGTTCAATAGACAGGCACGCGACGAAAGGCCGCCACGTCAGCACTCAGCGACACTGGCGGCCTCTTTGCGTCCCGCGACCGGTAAGCGGCCATAATCCGGACGGTGGCCCGCCTATCGTCCGAATGGTGTATTGACGCATACAGGGTTGCGCGCCTATAATCGGGTGGTTCAGCCGACTTGCGCTGTGAGGTCTCGGCGCGTGCTCGACTCACTAAGTGCGGTGGCGTGTAGCCACGCGCATTGGCACTACTAACTGTCGTACATTCCTAGCCCGGCCGGTAATGCGGAGTCGCCCCACTCTGACCTCAGGGCCGCCCACTCGCGACGCATTCCGGCCGTCGTTCCCACCCAGGAGGAGAAATCTTGAATAATGTTGCCGTTTGCTGCGTGTGCGACCGACCAATCGAGGGACAGGTGTACACCCTCGGCGGCCGGACGTACGACGCTCTGCATTACGAGCGAGTATCGCGCGAGAACCGCGCGGCGATTGGGCCGCTTCTCGTGACGATTGCCGCGGGCGTGCTGTTCGCGGGTGTGCTCGCAGCCCTGTTCCACTTCGCCGACATTCAGTTGAGCGGAGTGGCTCTGATCGGGGCCGGGGTTGTCATGGCCCTGGTGCCGGCTGCCATCTGGCTTTTCGCCTTCTATCAACAGGACCGCCTCGAGCCTGAGCCGAAGCGGCTGGTGCTCGGCGTTTTCATCCTGGGCGCGCTGCTCGCCGCGGCCGTTGGGCAGCCGCTTATTCGCGACGTGTTCCGCGTTCAGGAGTGGACAGGCAACAGCCTCCTGACCGGGTTGGTGTCGTCCATTCTCATCGTCGGCTTCATTCAGGAGTTCCTCAAGTACGCAGCGGTGCGCTACACAGTCTATGGCTCCGCTGAGTTTGACGAGCGCGTCGACGGCATAATTTACGGCGCGGCGGCGGGTCTCGGATATGCCACCCTGCTTAACCTGCAGTACGTCATCGGCAATGAGGGCGTTGACCTCGGCGTCGGCGCGATGCGCGTGATGACTTCGGCGCTGGCTCAGGCGAGCTTCGCAGGCGTGACGGGGTACTTCATCGCCCGCGCCAAGTTCGAGCATATGGGCCCGTTCTGGCTGCCGATGGGCGTGACTATCGCCGCTGTTCTCAACGGCGTGGTGAGCTACGCGCTCGGCGAGGTGACGACGCTGTTCGGGTTCGCGTTCAACCCGTGGTACGGGCTGGTCGTTGCCGTGATCGTGGCGGGCGCTACGTTTGCCGTTCTGTTCGCAATTATCCGCCGGTTGAACGCCGCGAGCACAACTCGCGCGACGACAACCGGCGCGCCCGCGGCGCAGGCCTAGGCGCGCAGGGAAGGAGAGTACTGTGTCAACCGTTGCTGACGCCGCTCCCAGGCGGGCGCCTCGTGCCCAGGCGCAGGAGCCTGAATGGCTCGTGTGGCTTACCTTGGGGGTGGCCTTGTTGCTTGGTTATCTTTTGCTAGTGATGATCACGGGGCAGTCGCGCACTGCGAGCGCCGGGTCAATGTCCCTGAGCTACCCTTCGACCTGGGTGCCGGTGCAGACCGAGGGCGCTGCCTTCTCGGCCAGCGACCGCCTGAACGGAGGCGCGTTCGCCCCGACCGTTACACTCTACGAGATGCCCCGCACCGATCTGCTCCGAATGGCCGGAGGGGTCGAGGAAGCGGCGGCCAACTGGACGCTGCGTAAGCAAGACGAGCTAGTAGGCTACCGCGTGTTGAGCGTGACCGGCGTAGGTGGGGGCCCCATCTCGACCCCTTCGCTCGAAGGCGGCGGGCCGGCCGAGCAAGCCGTGGACACGCTCAGGGTGGATAGCGTCTACCTGGTGGACCCGGTGATCGGGGCCACGGGCATCCCGGCCCTGATGCGCGGCATCGACGTCATCAGGCTGAGGGGTGAAACCTTTTACATCTTGAGCTACAGCGTGGAGAACAGCAAATACGACAGCTACAGGGGCCAATTCGAGTCCTTGCTGAACAGCTGGCGGACTCCGTAGAGAGGACCTACCAATGTATCGAATTACATCTCGCGCAAGATCGTTGATTGCCCTCGCGGTCGGAACCCTTGTCATGGGGGTGCTGTTCGCGCCGGGGCAGGGAAGGGCGCTCGAAAAGCAAGACCTGCAGAAGGCGCTTCTCTCCACCGTGAAGATACTGGTGCTGGACCCCGACCTTGAAGTGCTGGGCACTTGCTCGGGCACACACCTGGGCGACGGCGTAATCCTAACAAACTGGCACTGCGTCGGTCACACCGACCTGTACGGCGAGGACGACACTGGCCTCGGGTTGAGCCACGGCGACACGTACCACCCCGACGGCATCGTGGGTATCGCTCCGCAGAAGGACCCCCGCCAGATACCCAAGCCCACCTACTTCGCGCAGGTCGCCTCGGGCGAGGCGGACCTTGACGTGGCCGTGGTGAAGATCGTCAGCATGATCGACCCGAAGGCCGACCTTCCCGACGCCATCCCCATCCCGGCGATGACCATAACCGACTCCTCGAAGGTTGAGATCGGCGACCCCGTGTACGTGTTTGGGTACCCGGGCGTGGGCGGCCAGCGCATCACCTATACCAAAGGAGAGATCTCGGGCTACGAGGACCAGACAGGCGACGGCGAGCCTGACTCGTTCAAGACGGATGCGTCCGTCAACCCGGGCAACTCGGGCGGGCTTGCGACCAACGACGAGGGCGACCAGATCGGCATCCCGACCTTCAATTCGCTCAGCCCGAGCGGCGGCGCGGGTCTTTCGGGCCTGCGCGAAGTCAACCTTGCTGTGCCGTACGTGAACCAGGCGCTGCAGCTTGGCAACGCAACGCCCGCGCCCCTGCCCACGGGAACGGTCAGGCCGTCAACTCCAGGCCCCACGCCCGGCGCAGGCTCCAACTTCGGCTCGATCCGGTTCGGAACCGACTTCGTGGACGGCGAGCTGGTGGACGAAGGGACAGAGTTCGAGAGCGGCACGTCGCAGATACTCGGCCTGTTCACGTTCCAGAATATGCGCGACGGCACAAAGTGGGGTGCCGTGTGGTACTACGACGGGCAGGCCGTGATTGACCAGCGTAACGCGGGCGTGTGGCGCGCCGGAGCGCGGGGCACCAATGGCGTGTCGCTTGCAAATGAAGATGGGTTGCCGGACGGGGAGTACGAGCTTGAGCTGTACATAAGCAACAAGGCCGTGCAGCGCGCGGGCTTCACGATCGGAGATGGCTCGCCCAATCCGACCCCTCAGCCGCCCGACCCGGTAGATACCGGCGTGACGTTGAAGGGGCAGATCGTCGACGTGGACACGGAGCGCGGCATCGAGAACGCCGTGATCCTGATCCTCAAGCCCGGTGTGACGGTCGAGGACCTGACAGAAGATAACCTTGAGGAGAACACCGCGGCGTTCGGCATCACCGACTCGGAAGGCTTCTACATCACGGCGCCGCCGCTCGAGCGCGACCAGACGTACACCGTTGTGGTCGTGGCCGACGGCTACGAGGCGAGGGTGTTCGAAGATGCCCTCACAATCAGTGAGGACGACCCAGAGCTACTGGAGATCGAGCCGATCCCGATGGCGCAAGAGTAACAGCGCGACTGACGCAGACCGGAGGTCCGGGGCATAGTCCCCGGGCCTCTTCGTTTGCTCCCCATCGATCACACGCTCCCGCGACCGACCGGCGGGCCGTGCGACTTAGGTTGACTCGGCTCGCCGGGGCGTGCTAAACTCGCCGGGTGAAAAGCACAGCGTCCATGACTTCGTCCCTTCGTATTCGCGGGCGGCTCCTGTCTGCCCTCTTGGTTCTCATCTTGCCTGCCGCCGCGGTGGCCGCGCGCCCCACTGCGCTCCTGAACGCGCAAGGCATCACCGACTTCGCCGACCCTGCTTTCCGCCAACTCTGGGAGCGTACCGACCTGCCCGTGTCGTCGGGGGAGGTTCAGCGCTCGTGGTACTGGGGGCCTCAGCCGGGAGAGATGAAGTCCGAACCGTACTCGGGTAGTCCGTCGGGCACGAGGCTGGTGCAGTACTTCGACAAGGCGCGGATGGAAGTCAACGACCCTCAAGGCGACAGGGCGAGCGAATGGTTCGTGACGACCGGCCTGCTCGTGGCCGAGATGGTGTCGGGCAAGCAGCAGACGGGCGACCGCCAGTACAAGCCCCACCGCGCCGCCGAAATCGCCGTAGGCGGCGATGGGCTGTCGGCCGATCCCGACGCGCCTACGTACACCTCTTTCCGGCCGGTGGCGTCGCTCACGGGGCCGGGGGCGAACCGGGCGACCGAGCGCCTGGGCCACGCCGTTACCGCGACTATCGACCGCGCCGGGAACGTGGGCGACGAGCCTGCGCTGGGCAACTACCCGGGCGCCAGGATCGCGGTTTACGATGACGTGCTCGGGCACAACATCCCGGCCGCGTTCTGGGAGTTCCTCAACCTGCGCGGGCAGGTGCGCGAAGACGGCGAGACCGTCGGCGACCGCCCGCTGGCGAACTGGGTCTTCGTGATGGGCTACCCCATCACCGAGGCGTACTGGTCGCGAGTGCTGATCGGCGGGGTGTACCACGACGTGATGTTCCAGATGTTCGAGCGGCGTACGCTGGCCTACATTCCGTCGTTTGCTCCCGGGTGGCAGGTGCAAATGGGCAACGTCGGCGCGCACTATTACCGCTGGCTGTACGGCGGACCGTTACCGCAGCCGCGCGTAGCCTTGCCGAACGCAAACGGTCTTCCTCCCAACGTAAATGCCACGGTCGAGCCGCAGACGGCGACGCCGGGCACGAACCTGAGCGTGTCCGTCACCGGATTCGCGGCAGGCGAGGAGATAGTGTCGTGGTTTACGGGCC
>DASTEB010000391.1:0-3664 GCA_035710025.1 Chloroflexia bacterium | reverse complement strand
CCGGGGCCGCCGGGGCCTGATTGGGCCTCGCGGGCGGCGATGGTCTGCAGCATTTTCGCGTAGCCCCACTCGTCCATCGGGCCGAGGATCTTCTCGCCCGTGGCGCGCACGGCGATGTCGTACACCGGGCCGGGGAAGTTGGGGGCGGCGCTTTCGGGACCGACTATCTTGAGGTTGCTGTTGTCAACGGGCTGCACGGCCGCGTCGCCCGGATAGCCGAAGGCCGCGAACTGGGCCTCGTAGCGCGGGTACTGGTCGGCGTAGCTCACGATGGTGGGCTCGGCGTTCTGCCAGGCGTAGGGGTTGGCGTAGTCGAACAGGTCGTCGGGAGCACCGCCGCGCTGACCGGCCGGGAAGGCGGTGGCGGGACCGGCGATGCCCGACCAGGTGCCGCTCTCGCGCTTGACCACAACTGAAGTGGGCGTGCCTTCGTGCTCGAGGTAGACGTCGACCAGGCCATACTCGCGCACCACTCGGCTGATAACGATGCGTACCGGGTCGGTGCCCGGATTGGCGCTGGTGTACTGCACTTTGGCCGCGCCTTTGATGGCCTGGGCTTCGAGCACCTCGGGCGGGGTCTGCGCGGCGGCGAGAGTGGGCAGGGCGAGTAGCGCGAAGACCAGGGCAGCAACGGCGGCCGCGGCCCGGCGTAACGTTGAGCGGATCATGTTCTCCTCCTCATGGCTGCCGGGCCGCGGCGGACGCTCTACTGCGTGCGGGCGCGCTCGTCGGTCGGGAGAGCGGGGACCTGGCCCAGCGGGCGGGTGTTGTGCCGCTCCGGCGGCGTATGGGGCAGCGAACTACCGTAGTGCGAGTGTACCGGCGTGGGGTACATGACTGTGCGCTGGTGGTGGCGCCTGGGCGGGGTCAGCGTGCCAAAGCGGCTCAGGATAGCGGCTCCGACGCCCAGGCACGACACGAGGTAGACCACGCCGAGCAGCATCATCACCGCCCAGGCGGGCAAGAACAGCGCGGGCACGAAGACTGACCCGAGGAAGATGGCCGCGCCGATGATCACCTCAATGACAAGGGCGGCTGACTGCTGGCCGTTGAGGCCGTTGGCCTGTATCTCGCCGTGGCGAGTGGTGTCGTGGATGCGCTTGCCCAGCCAGTGACTCGCGATTACGAAGCCGTACAGCAGCACGCCGAGCACGGCGATTGCAAGGAGCGGAAGCAGCACGATACCTACCATGCTCACCGTGAGCAGCACGGCCACGACGCCGGCCACCGGGAAGAGGAGCAGGGCCGTGATCAGGCCGACTATGAGCGACGGGACAGGCTCGGCCTGCAGGGTGTAGGTAGTGGTGCGCACGCGGCCGGGCATGATGGCGGTCAGACCGATGGAGAGGCCGAGCACAAGCACGCTGAACATACCCATGCCGAAGATGCCGCCAAAGCGGGCGAGCACCGAGTTCCAGCGCGAGCCTGCGGCGTCGACCACGTCGCCGGGGCCGTGCAGGCCCGTCCACGGCTTGACGAAGTTCTCAAACGTCTTGCCCGGACCCTCAAACCGGTTGATGGTGCCCGCGATCTGCGCGCCTGTCTGGCGCACGACAGTGCCCCCGAGGGAGGTCACGCTGCCGTTCACCACGGAGCCTGCCTTCAACTCAATGTCACCGTTGGCGAGGACGCTGCTGCCGACCTTGCTGCCTTCGTGCAGGGTTACGTCGCCTGAGGCGAGCACGGCAAGCTCGCGGCCGACGCTGCCGTAGACGTTGACGTCGCCATTTACCACGGTGACTTTGCCCCTGACGGCGCCGTACACGTCGAGGTCGCCGTTGGTCACGCTGACGTTGCCCTCGACTACGTCGCCCTCGGAGATGGTGAGGTCGTCGTCCAAGACGACGCGGTCCTGCGGCTGCACCTGCACGGCCACTTCGGGCTGCGCCTGGGCGAAGGCGGAGGCCGCGGGGGCGGCGAGCGCGCCCGCCAGCGCGACGACCAGCAATATTGCGAGAGTGAGCAGCTTAGCCCTGTTCATCTTGATCACATTGTGCACTGCTTTCTAATACCTCTAAGGTAGGGCCGGAAAAAAGCGGCGCCTATGGACGCGCCGCTTCGACTAGTAGGCCTGTATTGCCGCGCTCGCCCAGGAAGCCGGTCGCGACCCGGGCCTCGGCCGCGGCACGCTGGTAGGTGACGACCACCTGCCACGCGACGACCACGAGAAGCCCTGCGAGCATCGCGACCACAGCCCAGAGGGCAGGCCCGGCGCCGGCGACAGAGGAGCCGAGCCAGGCGCCCGCAGCCTCGAAAAAGGTGCGTGTGACGTCCACGAACTCGGCCACAGGGCCGGACAGAGGGATCGCGCCGGACAGCACGAAAGCCAGGACGAGGCTGATCGTGCCGGCCACGGCCAGCGAGACCGCGAACGCGCTACGCGCATAGGAGGCGAGACGCGATTGTAAGTCGGACATATATGCGGGCAGTGCGCCCGTGGGCAGAGGGGCAAGCGTGCGTGTTGCGGGGCCTGCCGGCTCCAGCGGAGTGCCCACGGGCACGGGCAGGAAAACCGGCGGGGCTTCCAACAGAACGTCGCGCGCCGGAGCCGCTATCCGCGTCATCACCGTCGCATGGATGGTGGCGGGCGCGGGCAGTGGCTCCAGAGCTGAGGCGCTCAGGATGTCGTCGGCCTGCTTCATGGCCGCCCACAGCAGGCGGCACCCCTCGCACGAGTCGACGTGCTCGTCCAGCCGCCGCTCGTCATCGTTGTCGAGCAGACCATCAAGCCGGAGGCTCATCAGGTCCGCATACTCGGTCTGGCAGAGCATTAGTAAGCACCCCCTTTCTCAGCCTTGACCATTGTGCCGCGGGCCGAATTGGCGGCCCCGGCCGAAGTCAGTAATTCCGCGAGCATGCGCCGCGCCCTGTGAAGCTGGGTCTTGACGGCGCTCTCGGTCAGCCCGGTCGCCCGGGCGATCTCGTCGTATGACAGGTCGTTATAGTAGCGCAGAACGGTCACCGAGCGATACTTTTCCGGCAACCTGTTAAGCAGCCTCTGTACCATCTCACGCTGCTCGCCCCGCAGGGCAAGCTCGTCGGGCTGGGGATCGTCGCTCTCGATGAAGAGTGCGACGTCGTCCAGCGGGGCCTGCGGCTTGCGGCGACGCAGCATATCAATGGCGTGATGCGAGGCGATGGACAGCAGCCAGGTTGAGAAGCGGCGGTCCTGCTGGAACGTGTGGAGCTGGTTCCAGGCGCGGACGAACACTTCCTGGGCAGCGTCCTCGGCCTCTGTGGGGTCGCCCAGCATCCGGTAGGCCAGGTTGTACACGGCCGACTGGTAGCGCTGGACGAGAGCGCCGAAGGCGGCCTGGTTGCCGGCCAGCGACTGCTGTACGTCGAGGCGGTCCTGCTCGGCCGATGTCAGGGCGGAGGGCTGAGACGCCAGTGCGGGATTGTCGTCCACGCGGTCGCTCGTCATGTGCTCCCTCTTGTCGGTGGCTTCCTGCGTCGCGGCGGGTGCGGGGTGGGCGCGGCGGTTGGCTTCCTGTCGCCGGCCGAGAGGCGCGGCGAAGGTATTGCGCCGGGCGTCGGGCCGCAGTCCGGCCAGACCATCCCACATGACATCCTGAAACGGCCACGCAAGGCGAGAAGCCGCTGCCCCCGGGTTCATCGTCATTTGTGCATCAATCTCCTCTGTCGCCAAATATACGCAAGGTTC
>DASTEB010000390.1:0-18216 GCA_035710025.1 Chloroflexia bacterium | reverse complement strand
CCAGCCGCGGCCCGACGTACGCCGCGCCCACCGGCCTCGGCACAAGAGCAGGCCCGGCCCCCACGTACTTGCTAAGCTCCTCGAGCGCCCGGTACTCGCCCTTGACCCGAGCGTTGAAGCGCGGGTGGCGAGCGAACTTGGCCACCGCCGCGGGCCGTTCGTCATCCCCCACCCAGCAGATGCACACCAGCCGCGCGCTCGGCTGCGTGGCCGCGTTCACCACAATCCAGCGCAGGCACATGCCCCCTGCAGGCAGGTCCGCCCCGAGCGCCTGCAGGTTACGCGCAAGCAGCCTCGCCACGGCCTCCCTCATCTCGACCGCCTTCCCGTTCCCGGGCCACGCCGGGCTATGACAACGTAGCCCGGCAAGATCATCTCGAACAGCCCCAGCGCCGAAGCGGCGCGCAGCGCGGCGCGTATGGCGCGGCGCGGCACCGACGTGCCGAAGAACATCTGCCCCAGGTAATAGCGCTGCAAGCGGCGGTCGCCCATCTGCATATACATCTCGCCCCCGAGAAAACCGGGCCTGGGCCAGTAAAACGTCACGCGGTCGAACCCGCGCCCGCGCAGGAAGGCGCGAACCACCGCGGGCGGCACTACCGCCGACGGCAAGTCCACCTCGACATACAGGTGCCCGCCGGGCCGGACATGCCCCGCCATCCCCAACAGCATCCGCAGCGGCCTGCCGGGCAGCACCGGCCGCACGGGCGCGCTCCGCATCAGCGCCACGAGATCGTACCGCTCCCCGTCCGGCACGCCCCCCACGGCCGCCACATTGGCGCAGCCCTCTTCCTCGGCGCGGCACGCGAGCAGCGCCGCCTCGGCAGGCGACGCCGGCACCGACACCTGCCGGGCGCTCTCCGCCAGCAGCAGCGGAGCGCACGACACGGCACCCCCCGCGAGCAGCACGTCGCCCCGCGGCGGCTCGGGTAGCAGGAAGCGCCAGTCGGCGAGGCGGTGGTCGAACACGTACGCGGCTAGGATGGGACGGCTGCGCGTGAAGCGGTGAGCCGCCGCGGCCCAGCCGTCCTCGTCCGCCCGGCGCGCCCAGGCATCGAGCAGCGTCCGCGCGTCCATGGCGCTATTCACGGCAGGCAAGGCAACCACGCCGGCCCCTCACAGCCTCGCCACGCGCGCCCACAGCCTGGCGTTCTGCCGCTCCCGGCGGCGGGCGGCCCCCTTCGCCACTCCCAGCGACAGCATGGCGCGGCTGCGGGCCGCCTTGAACCGGGCCATCAACCTGACGATACTCTTCGCCCTTCGCAGGCTCCCGGACGAGTAGTGGCGCGAGTAGAACAGGAAGAGGCTCTTGAAAAAGAAGAGCAGCATCGCGGGGTTAGTGGTGCTGCCCCCGCCCAGGTGTACCGCCTCTGCCCGAGGCTGGAAGGCCACGGCCCATCCCGCCTTCTGCAGGCGCATGCACAGGTCGGCCTCCTCCCAGTAGAAGAAGAAGTCAGGGTCGAACCCGCCCACCTCGTAGTAGGCCTCGGCTCTCACCAGCAGGCACGCCCCCAGCAGCCAGTCCACCTCCTCGGGCCGGTTGTGCGGCGAAGCAACGTAAATCCTGCGGCGCACGACCGGCACGCGGCGCAGCGCCTTCCACAGCAGGCTCTGCTCGAGGAACAGCACCGCCGGTGTGGGAAAGTTGTGGCAGGAGGGCTGCAGCGTGCCGTCGGGGTTGAGCAGCCGCGGGCCCACCACAGCGCAGCCCCCGTCGCCCTCCAGCCGCGAGACGAGTGCGTCGAACAGGCCGGGCCGCACGAAACAGTCGGTGTTCAGCAGCAGCAGGTGGGCACCCGAGGCCGCCTCCGCGCCGATATTGTTGGCCCTGCCGAAGCCCACGTTCTCCTTGAGCCGTATCACCCGCACGTCATCGCCCCGCAGGCACGGCAGGTCGAGGCTGCCGTCTGTAGAGGCGTTGTCCACCACCACGATTTCGAGTGCGCGGCCACCCGCGTCCTCGCGCAGGGCGCTAATGCACCGCGGTAAGAGCGCGGCGCCGTTGTGGTTGACTATAATCGCCGATATGTCGTACTGCGCCTGCCGGGCAGGCTCCGCTGAGACGTTAGCCATAGCTTCCCCTGCCTACCAGAAGCACTCTCTATGCCACCGGCAGTCGAGCGTAGTGCCGGGTATCGAGCGCGCCCGGGGCCACGGCTCAGGTAATTTCCGGTGTTAGGCATGAATCCTGCATATGGATAGTGGAAGCGACCGGCCTATGCCGGGCGGCGCTGGATTACGCTGTACAAAAGGCATAAAGGACGGAGAATTCCAAAGTAAAATGAGAACACTTATCGTACTTCCGACATACAACGAAATAGACAACTTGAGGCCTCTGGTCGAGAGCATCCTCGACATCGGCCCCTATCACATACTGGTCGTGGACGACAACTCGCCCGACGGCACCGGACAACTGGCCGACCGGCTCTCCGGCGAGTATGCAGGCCGCGTGTTCGTGATGCACCGCAAGGCCAAGGAGGGTCTGGGCCGCGCGTACATTGCGGGCTTCAATTGGGGGCTCGAGCACGGCTACGACGTGCTGTTCGAGATGGACGCCGATTTCTCCCACAACCCCTCCCACCTCCCGCAGTTCATGCGAGAGATAGAACGGGGCGCCGACCTCGTGCTCGGCTCGCGCAACATCACGGGGGGCGGCACGCGCAACTGGTCGCTCCTTCGCGAGGTGATCAGCAAGGGCGGCTCGCGCTACGCGGGCCTGATCCTGGGCGTGCCCTACCGCGACCTGACCAGCGGCTTCAAGGCTTTCCGCCGCGAGGTGCTGGAGGCGCTCGACCTGGACAGCATCCACTCCAACGGCTACTCGTTCCAGATCGAAGTCACCTACCGCGCCCACCAGATGGGCTTCCGGATCGTGGAAACGCCCATTATCTTCGTGGACCGGCAGGCCGGGCAGAGCAAGATGAGCGGCAATATCGTGTCGGAGGCCATGGCGATGGTGTGGAAGATGCGCCTCAGCCCGCCCGCCGTGCGCCCCTCGACACCCCCCGCACCTACCGCCGCCCCGCTGCGCCGTAAGCCCGTGGGAAGCGGGCAGGAGCGCGCCGCCTGACGCCCGGCCCGCCGGTTGCGTTACGCTTAATGCGGCGCGCCCTCGCGCTCTAACGGCTGACCGGCTCGGCCGCCTTCTGCCTGCTCAGCCAGTCGCGAACGGTGAGCGCGCCCGGGTGGACGGCGCGGGTAGTGTCGGTATCGAAGTCAAGGGTCGCCGTTCGCAGCCAGGTCCACATCGTCGTCAGGTCCTTGCCCATGAACCCGAAGCGCTTGAACAGCCACAGCGGCATCGGAAAGCGCGGCGGGTTCTTGCCCAGCACCTCGCGGTAGATCGCCCTGCACTGCTTGAGCGATTGCACGTCGCTTGCGAGCAACAGGTCGCGCCCGATGAACTGCTCGGGCGCGGCGAACGCCCTGGAGACGACGGCGCCAACGTCGTCCGCGCACATCCACCCGACGTTGCGCGACGCACCCATCAGCGCGGGCATCACGCGCCACGCGCCCACGGCCGGGTAGAACTTCTTGTGCGTCATCACCTCCATCAAGGCCATCGGACGCACAATCGTCAGCGGCAGGTCGAGCGATTTCAGGTGCTCCTCGACCTGCAACTTTGTCTCCCAGGAGGGAACGCCGGTGCCTTTCTTCCCGACACCGGCCGACCCGTACACGAGGTGCTGAACGCCGATTTCCCGGGCGACGTCGGCCACGTTCTTGCCCTGCCTGACCTCCGCTTCAGGCCCGCCGATGTACGGGTTCTGCACGCTGTACACGCCGTACGCGCCCTCGAACACGGGGCGAAGCGAGGCAGGGTCGCCCATATCTCCCTGCGCTACTTCCGCGCCTACCGCCGCGAGCGCCTGCGCCTGCTTGCTCTCCCTGTCCCGCGTCAGTCCGCGGACGTGCCACCCGTCTATCAGCAGGCTTCGCGCTACCGCCCCACCCTGAAGACCGGTTGCCCCGGTCACCACGATCGTTCTCTTACCGGAACCTGTCATAGATTTCCCCCTTGTTCAGGTGCAGCCGGCAAAGACCTATTCGTAGTCAGGACCACTCCTGAAATCAAAACGAGCCGGCAACTAGCTCGGCTAGGCAGGCTCTGGCTGGGATGAATACTGCAACGGGGCCGTGGTGCCGCGTTTACGGCTGATTATGCCATGCGTATTACAGCCTGTCAACTGCCGGGCGGGCACGAATATAAAGGGCCGGGCCACCCGCTCGGTCAACGTCCGGACCAACCTCCTACCCGCTAAGGGACTTTCTACCCATACCGCCCCCACTCCGCTCCCCGTATAATGGACGCTGGGCACGTACTCGCATAGTACGCAGCCTGGTATTTTTGTTTGCGCGGCGAAAAGCGCCGCCGGCAGATGAGAGCACGGGGCGCGAGAAGGACAGTCCGGCCTCAAACGCGGCGCGCACGACCACGTTGCGGGCGTAGAGAGTTAGAGACGCTGTAGAGCAGGGTGTACGGCCTCCTTCACGTGCTCCCGGCGGGCGCACGAGCGATCTCCCGACCGGCCTCTAGCAGTGGGTTCCGGCAGTCAGCCGGTCCACCGAAAGGGAGTGCCCGGCCACACACCTGGCCGGCGAGCTTCATAGCAATAATCAGCAGCACAACGTAATCCTAAGCGTCATACCGATCGCCGAGCACAGGTCGACCCGCCAGTCAAGGACACAGCGCATTCTCCGCCGAGAGAGGGCGC
This sequence comes from Chloroflexia bacterium, assembly GCA_035710025.1. Taxonomy (GTDB): domain Bacteria; phylum Chloroflexota; class Chloroflexia; order QHBQ01; family JADMIH01; genus JADMIH01. The sequence goes on along the minus strand of DASTEB010000390.1, from coordinate 13,501 downwards.
TTTCCGGCCGCACGCAGCTGCCGGGCTGTACCTGGGCATGGCGGCCGCACAGTACAGGGAGCCGACATGTCTTTTCAGAGATTCGCCGACAGGCTGTTGGGTGGAGATAACCAGCCTGCGGCACAGAAGGAAGCCTCGCCCATCGTCTCACAGGTAGCGTCCGGCGTCGCGGTCGAACAGAACCCCCGGCCGCTTACCGACGTCGCCCGCCCGCGGCCCCCCGCGCCCGAGTCAACATCCCGCTTCGCGCCGCCCTCCTTCGCGGCCCCCGCGCAGGGAGCAGTAGCGCGGGCGCAGCCCGCCGGGCAGCAGCACCCCCAGGTCGCCCCGCCCCCACAACCGCCCACCGAGCAGCCGCCCGCCTCTGATCAGAGCGGCGCCGATCAGGCGATGTCCGGCCGGCACCCGTCGGGCAAGATCACCACCTCCCCGCTGCCCGCCGGCGTAGTGGTGTACGACCCGTTCGTCGGGCCGCAGGTGCCTCCCCAGCTAGTTCACGCCCTGTACGAGCGCGTCATGAGCGGCATCCGCACCGGCGTGCAGCTTTCGCGCACCGCCGAGATAGAGCACGCGCTGGTCTCCCGCATCATGCAGGCCATACAGGAAACGAAGGGCACCATGCCGGGCGAGCCTGCCCCCGACGACGAGCGCGCACTCGTCCAGGCCGTGCTCGACGAGATCCTCGGCCTCGGCCCGCTGGAGCCGCTTCTCAAGGACGACACGGTGACCGAGATCATGGTGAACGGCCCACAGCAGGTGTGGGTGGAGCGCAAGGGCCAGGTGTTCGAGACCGGGCTGAAGTTCCTCGACGAGAGCCACGTCATGCGCATCGCCCAGCGCATCGTCGCGCCGCTGGGCCGCCGCCTCGACCCCAAGTGGCCCATGGTGGACGCTCGCCTGCCCGACGGCTCCCGCGTGAACATCATCATCCCGCCGTGCGCCCTGCAAGGCTCCACCATCACCATCCGCAAGTTCTTCAAGACCCCCCTCACCGTGAGCAACCTGGTGGAGTTCGGCACACTCTCCCAGCAGATGGCCGACTTCCTTCAAGCCTGCGTAGTCGGGCGGCTCAACACCGTCATCTCGGGCGGCACAGGCTCGGGCAAGACCACCCTGCTCAACGTCCTCTCCTCGTTCATCCCGGGACACGAGCGCATCGTCACCATCGAGGACTCGGCCGAATTGAAATTGAACCAGCGGCACGTCGTCTCGCTGGAGGGGCGCCCTCCCGACGCCGACAGCGGCGGGGCCGTGACAATCCGGAACCTGGTGGTGAACGCCCTGCGTATGCGCCCCGACCGCATCGTGGTGGGCGAGGTGCGTGCGGGCGAGGCGCTCGACATGCTGCAGGCCATGAACACCGGCCACGACGGCTCCCTCACCACCCTGCACGCCAACACCCCTCGCGACGCGCTCTCGCGCCTGGAGACCATGACCATGATGTCGGGCATGGACCTGCCGGTGCGCGTGATACGCGAGCAGATCACCTCGGCGGTCGACCTGATCGTGCAGCAGGCCCGCCTGCGCGACGGCTCGCGCAAGGTGATCTACATCACCGAGCTGCAGGGAATGGAGGGCGACACGGTCGTCCTACAGGACATCTTCCGCTTCCGCGAGTCCGGCACCGGCCCCAACGGCCAGGTGCTCGGCAGCCTGCAGCCGACCGGCCTCGTGCCCAAGTTCCTGACGAGGCTGGAAGACCACGGGTTTATAGTCGATCGGGCGGTGTTCATGCCCCATTGAGCGGCCGCGGACCGGGAGTGACGGCTGCTGTTACTGCTGCCGCTACTGCTACGGCTTCGGCCATCACCCTCTCGCCGCGACGTCGGCCGGTACCACCTGCATGGGCGCGGCCTCGCCCTGCGCGCGCAGCTCCTTGAGCGTGACGTACTCGACCCGCGCGATCACGTTGTTCTCGACCTGTATGCGGCGGAAGCCCTGGAACGACACGTCGGGGTACTCCACGCGTTGGTTCCTGTCCATCGAGCCGAGCGACGAGGTCTGCATGATGATTGGGCGGCGCTCGGCCCACCACGCTGCACGGTCGGGCGCCTCGTTCAGCGGCGAGGGGTAGGGCGGCACCTCCAGCCTGCCGTGGCGGTCATCAATTGGCGTGGGCGCGGCCCCCGGCTGCGCTCCCTCGCGCACGTAGATCTGGATGCGGGTGGCCGGGATGCCGTCTTCCCTGTACTCCCCCGACTCCAGGTCCAGGCTGCTCAGTGTGTCGTAGTACCTGTCGGGGTTCTGGAAGTAGAAATCGGTGAAGAAGAGGAAGCGCCGCTCGGGGTCCCACTTGAGCCGGTACTCCACGTTGGTGTGGATGTGGCCGCACATCACCAGGTCCACCGGCCGCGGCACGCCCAGCCCCACGCATAGCTGCAGGAACTCCTCGGTGCTGCCGCGCGCGATGCCGTAGTCGAGCAGGTCGCCGATGCCGCCCTCTTTGAAGTAGGGCGTGCCGGTGCGTATCCAGTGCGGGTAGACCTTCGACGGGTCGGGGGTCGCGCCCATCCACCGCTCCGGCCGGAACGCCTTGGGATCGCGCCTGCGCAGGTAGCCCTGGATCTCACGCGGGTCGGCGGTGGGATGCTCGGTCTCGCGGAAGTAGTGGGGCCACTCGTCGCCGCTCGGGTTGATCGGCGGGGCATGCACGCCCACCAGCACCAGACCGCCCGGCTCGGCTGCGCCCAGCGCCCCCCTGACCAGTTCAAGCTCGTACTCCTCGAAGCCCATGCAGTTGGGGTGCTGCGCGAGCCAGTTGCGCGAGTCTTCATCGAAGTTGTTCAGCGCGAAGCGCACGTAGTCGCGGAAGGTGCCCTGCACGATGCCCAGCTCCCACCGGCTGTCCACCATCACGATGCGGTGGGGGCCAAGCTCGATCAAGTAGGACAGGTCATCGTTGATCCGCTGGTGGTAGTAGCGCACGCTTTCCGGGTCCACCCGCACCATCTCGAACGCGGCGCTCTCGTCGAGCAGGGGGTTCGGCGGCCCGCCCTGGATGGCGCGGGCCTCGTCCTCGGTGAGGTTGAGCGAGGAATAGCCGTTGATGTTGCGGCTTTTCTCGGGCGCGTAGAGCCAGTCGGGCCACCAGTCGAGTGGCCCCGCGTCGCCCAGGTCGAGGTCGGCCAGCAGGTCGTATCCGTTGGGACGGTAGTCGTGGTTGCCCAGGATGGTGAATATGGGCACGCGCAATTCCTCGCCCGCCTCCCCTTCGGGCGACGACGCCTGCCCCCGCACTATCTGCTCGAAGTAGGCGAAGTTGCCGCCCCCGTTGCGGTTATCGTCGCGCTCGTACACGTAGTCGGTCACGTCGCCCGTCACCAGTATCAGGTCGGCTTTGCCCTCGTCGTGCAGACTGTTCGCGTAGCTTATGAGCAGGCGCAGCCCGTCGTTGAAGTTGTTGAACTGCTCGGCGCCCTCGGCCATGCCCATCTCGCGCAGCTTGCGCCGGAACTCCTCGGTGCGGCGGCTCACGTGCAGGTCGGTGGCGTGCAAGATACCGAAATCGTCCCACGATGCCCTGGAGTACAGCGCGTGTGGCGCTATCTCGTACGGCTCCTGTTCGGGCAGGGCAACCACCACGTTGTACAGCGTCCTGTCGGCGAGCGAGCCGGGCGCGGCTACCAGCGACACGTCAAGTATATCTTCCTCGGGCTGTGCCGCCGCCCTGGGCTGCAGCACGGCCATGTCCCTCGCGCCCGTTGCCCCCACGCGCTGCAGCGCGAAGCCGCTCAGGACATCCTCGAACAAGCCGGGCTGCGACCGCTGCATGCTCTCGAAAAGGCCGCCCGGCAGGTGCCACTTGGCCATGCCCGCCAGGCTCAGCGGCTCGCCCTCCCGCTGGGAGACAATCATGGGCCTGCCGAGCAGCGGCGGGTAGAACCGGCAGGTGACAATGGTCTCGCCCGAGGCAGCCCCTTTCCACATGCAGCCCCGCTCGAAGTAAACCGCCCGGCCCCCGGCCGCGTCTACCGGGTCCGAGATCGGGTAGCCCCACTCGCCAAGCTCCCCGCCCGACTTGCGCCACTCGGTGTAGAACTCGCTGTGCAGGCACACGGTCTTGCCGCGTATCAGGAAGATGGCGCCCCCCTCGAAGTGGCTCACCGGGTAGAGGCCGTCCTCGGTGCGGGTCACGTCGCTGGTGGGGAAGCCAAGCTCGCGAATCCCCGTCCTGGGGTTGGTGCGCGAAGCACCGTACTCCAGGTACTTCTCCAGGATCGGGCCGTGTACCTCGAACGTGCCGATCTGCTCGTGCCAGTAGATGCGGCCGTTCGTGTAGAACTGCATGCGGCCGTCGAAGCCCGGGTCCTGCTCCAGCCCGACCTTGTCGCCCAGGAACAACCCCTGCTCCTGGAGTTGCTGCCACTTGTCCGCGATTGCTCTGGTGGCCGTCATTGTGTCATCCTACCTTCTCCGTCCTTAGTCCTGCGCCTTGCGCATCCTGTAGACGGTGCGAATGTTCCTTTCCGCGGTCGCCCAGCTTAGTTTGCCCTTGAGAAACGACGGTATGGGCCTCAGGCCCCAGCGCGACAGGTCGATCCGCTTCACCGCGTCGTCCTCGCTGAGGCCCTTCTGAAGGGCACGGCCCACCTCGTCGTACAGGTACTCCAGGTAATCGGCGAAGTAGTGCAGATCCTTCGCCGAGGCCAGCGGCCCGTGCCCCGCCACGAACACCGCGTCTGGGTAGCGCCGTGCCAACGTGCGCAGCGACCCTATCCAGCCGGGGAGCGACGCCCCGCTCCCGCTCGAGTCGATGTAGGGGTAGAACGTGTTGAACAAGAGGTCGCCCGTAGCCACTACGTTGTGCTCGGGCAGGTACACCACGAGGTCGGCCCGGGTGTGCCCCGGCCCGAGGTGCAGCAGCTCCACCTGCTGCTCGCCCACCCGCATCCGGCTCCGCTTGCCGAACACCGCCTTGCGGGGCAGCGAATCCCTGTGCCGCTCCCACCACCCGCGGTCCGAGAAGTCGTGGTCAGCCGTCATCGCGAACTCGGCGGTGTTCTCGTGAGCGTGTATATCGGCCCGCGGGTAGAGGGCGTTACCCTGGGTGTGGTCGTAGTGGTAGTGCGTGTTGATGATCGTGGTGACCTCGGCGCCCACGTTCCCTTCGATCCAGTTGCGCAGCCATGTAGAGTGGGGCGGGAACTTGGGGTCCATCAGCAGCGCCTCGCTCCCCCCGTCCACCACCAGCGAGTTACCCCCGCCGTTCAGCACCGCGTGTACCCCCGGCGCAAGCCTGATCGCCTCCTGCCGTATGTACGTCGTATAGAACCGCCGCCCAACCATAGCCGCCCCTGCCAGCGGCACCACCGCGAGCGGAGCCAGCCGGGCCAGGGCCGAGCGCCCCTGCGGCACGGTCGACTCGTCCAGCCGCCCGGTGCGCCGGTAGATGCTCTCCAGGTATCGGGCGCCCTCCAGCGAGCGGTCCTTTACGAACGTAAAGTGCGGCACCCACAGCCACTTCGTCAGCCGGAACCCCGGCCCCATCCCCTTCTCCCACGAGCCGAACCGCGTGCGCCCGTTGCCCAGGTCCTCCACGTGGTAGGTGTGGCGGGCGTACATCCCGGGGAAGGCGGTCACCTCCCACGTCACCTTGCGCTCCGGCTCGACCTCCACGATCTTCGCCATCGCGGGCATCTTGTAAAGGTACCACGGGCGGATCGGCTCGAACGACCAGATAAGCTGGCGGCCCAACACGAGGTCGCGGTTGTGTACCCAGGTGAAGCACTTGTTCCAGCGCGGCCACAGGTTGGCCCGCGTGAAGAAGTCCCACAGCACCTCGATGGGGATATCCACGTCCACGGTGCCGTGTACCGGGGCCATGTCCCCCGACTCGGCCAACTGCTCTACCTTGCTCCTGGCCCTCCCGGCGACCTCGCCCGTTGCTCTAGCCATTACCCCTCCCGTAGCGACGAGTGTGTAGTGTTGATGCGTGATGCGTGATGCGTGATGCGTGACGTCAATCGTCAAGAGTGACTGGCCACTGACCACTGACCACTCGTCACAGCGTAGCCTCCAGGTGCCTCAGCACGTGGGGGTAGATGTCCCTGGCGGCGTTCTTCCCGAAGATGCAGTCGATATGCCCGTAGTGCGGGATCACGTGGCGGGTATACAGGTCGCCGTTGCGCTCGCGCAGGGCGTTGACCGTCATCTCGGTGCTCTCCGGCAGGAAGCACACGTTCTCCTCGCCGTGTATGAACGTGATCGGTATCGCCAGCCGCTCGAGGTTGGGCATGTACTCCTCGCGCCCCTCCGCGTCCACAAGGTGCCCGGCCCGCGCCATCCGCGCCAGGTGCTCGAACGACGAGATGGACGCCACCCCGAACAATTCGTGCAGTGCGTCGTGCGTCTCGGCGCTCAGCTGGTCGTGCTCGTACAGCGGGCCATACATAAAGGTGATGCGGCGGCAGGTGTCGCTGTCGCACCGCTCCTTGCTTTCGATGGGGTACACGCTCAGGGCGGCGGCGTACAGCCTGTCGCGCCAGTCGGGTTTGTCGCCCGCGAAGGCTGTGAGCGAGTCGACCCCCAGCGCGTCGAGCAGCGTGGGTATGTGCAGCCCCGTCTTGATGCCGGTGGCCCGGGGCACCATCATGTGGGTCGAAATCTGCGAGCACACGGCCGAGCGCACCCCCTGCAGCCCCGCCAGCATCGCCATCGTGAAGGTGGTCGAGCCGTAGCAGTGCGCCACCATCTGCACGCTCTCGGCCCCGGTCAGCCCGCGCACCGTGTCCACGGCCGCCGGGTAGTCCTTCAGGGCCACGTCGTCCGCGTTCGACTGCTCCTCCGAGGCGGGCAGGTCTATACTGGCGCGGTGGTCGAGCAGCCACACGTCGTAGCCCTCGGCGTACAGCGCCTCCAGCATGTTCGTCTCGATCGTGTCGGTCGAAAAGATCAGGCTGGACACCCCCAGCCCGTGCGACAGGATGACCGGCCCCTTCGTGCCGCCCCGGTAGCGCGTGAGCCGCAACTGCACGCCGTCCGACGTGGTGAACGCATGGACCTGCGGCGCGCCAACCCGAAGCGACCTTCGCCCGCCGCCCGGGCTGCTCTCGGTCCCTGCATCGCTCGTTATTTGCTCTGCCGTACCGCTCACTTTATGCCTGCCTTCCGGTTGCTGCGGGCGAACCGCGCATACGTACTGAACAGCGTACCGGCGAAGAAGCTGCCGAAGCGGGCGTTGGCCTCTAGCGCCTGCGCCAGGTTCTCGGCGTTGTTCACCTTCATGGTGGTCATCTGGCGCATGAAGTCGGTGGGCCGTATCTTCAGGATGCCCTTGCCGAGCACCGGCCCCGCTTCGTCGCTGCCCTCTCGCACCGTGATATACAGCGTGGTCGTGTCGGACCACGTGTCGAGGCCGGGATCGTCGCGCACCACCTTGAAGCCGTCGAAGTAGTACGTGTTGCCCTCCTCCGATGTCATGGTCATGCGGTAGCGCATCTTGCGCGTGCCCTCATCCTCCGGGTCCTTCACGAACAGGTTGAACTCGCCCCCCGTCACGGTCATCGGCTGCGCGGAGAGCGCGGGGGCGATCACCGTGCCCACGATGTTCGCGCTGTGGTCGTCGCCGTTCAGCGTCCGCTCAAGGTCGTCGGAGATAATCGTGAGGGTAAACTCGAACCGCGAGCCGTCGCGCTTGCCCTGCTCCCAGCCCTCCTGATAGTCGTCGGTCACAGCCGTCGAGAAGAAACCCTTCATGCTCTCGGTGAACTGTATGCCGAGCGGGGCCTTGGTATACATCTGCCTGGGAGCCGAAGGCAGCGTGTAGTCCAGCGTCCACACACGCTCCCGCGCAAGCAGGGCGCAGGTGCGCTCGGCCAGCGCGCAAATCGTGAGCAGCGGGTTCACGCCCAGCGAGCGGGGCACAACCGCCCCGTCGCACACGTACAGCCCCTGGTACGCTTCGTCCCCGGTCTCGCCCGAGAAGACCTGCCCCTTGTGGTTGACCACGCCCTCCGCTGCGCTCTCTGCCATCGAGCAGCCGCCGAGCGGGTGGACCGTCACCAGATCGTGCTTGGCCCAGTCGGCCCAGATGGGGTTGATCAGGTAGGTACCCCCGAGGGCCTTGGTTGCCTCCTGCAGGCGCTCGCTCACGCGGGTGAAGGACGGCTGCGAGCCGACGCCGGGCCACTCGATGCGCAGGCGGTCGTCCTCCAGGTACATCCGCCCCGTACAGTCGTCGTGGGTCATCACGAGGAAGGTCTGGGTGTTGTGTACCGCGCCGTGGTACGGCCCGCGCACCAGGCTGTACAGCTCGCGGGCGCGCTCGCGGGTCATGTCCGGGGCGCCGCTGTCGGTGTCGTCGCCCAGCAGGCCCGAGGCCGCGGCGAAGACGGGCGGGAGCATGCGGGCCAGCGGGCTGGGTATCACCCCCTCCTCGATTACCATGCCCTCGTCCAGCGCCTCGCGCTCCCGCAGGTCGATGATGCCGGTGATGCACGGCCCCACAGGCTCCTCTACTTCGTCAAGGTCCGGCCCCACGCCGACGCCGTTGATAGGCTGGTCGCAGTTGTACCCGAAGCCCAGCACGTCGCCGTTGCCCGTGAACCCGTAGCCCAGCCGGGGCGAAAGCCGCAGGCCCTCCTCGCGGGAGCGCAGCAGAATCTCGGTCGAGCCGAGCGTGCCCGCGGCCAGTATCACCACGTCGGCGGTCATGAACATGGTGGGCGAGTCGAACCGCTCGCGCCCCGCGCCCAGCACCTCGTAGTGCACCCGCCACAGGTCGCCGTCGCGCTCAAGGTAGCGCACCGACACCTGCGTGTAGATCTCCGCGCCGTGGTTCCACGCGTCGGGCAGGTAGTTCATCAGGGTGGTGTTCTTGGCCGCGAAATTGCACCCCGAGCAGCAGTCGCCGCACAGCTTGCACGCCTGCTGCGGCACGCCAACGTGATTCACCCCGTCCTCGAACGTCACGTTGATTGGGGGGCGGTAATACTTCTCGCCCATGTGCGCGGCCGACTGCTCCATCGCCCGCAGCTTGGGCAATTCGGGGAAGTCCTCGGGGTAGGGCACCGGCCTGAGCATCTCCTCGGCGAGCCGGTAGCCCTCCTCGACCAGCGTATCGAGGTCCTCGCGCACCGCCTTCGGCCAGCGCGGGTCGTCGAACACGCGAGGCTCGGCGCGCAGGGAGACGTTGGCGTTGACCAGCGAGGTGCCGCCCAGCCCGCACCCCAGGAAGACGTTGATGTCCTCGTTCACCCGCAGGTCGTACAGCCCCGTGCGCGGCCCCGTGTGGAAGGCGGGCAGGTCGGTCTGCATCTCGCGGGTAGCCTCGAACTGCGTGTCGGGGTATTCGCCCGGCTGGAACTCCTTGCCGCGCTCCAGCACGCACACCTGCTGTCCCGCCCGGGCCATGCGCGACGCCGCGATGCCGCCGCCGTAACCCGACCCGACAACCACCACGGTGTAATGGGGCTTGATATTCTCGATAGGCGAAGATAAGCGAGCCACGATATGAGGTCCTCACTTGAGTAAGTGCCAAACGGCTAACACGGCAGCAACCGGCAACATCGGTGCTGTCGGGACTACGGTATGACCTGGATTACTGGAACTGCCCGGGGTCTGTATTGCGGGATGCCGCGCCCCAAGTATCCGCCTGGGAGAAAAGGGCCGACTGCCCGCGCTTGTGGTCCCGGTGTAGGGCAAGCGCCGCGTAACGTATGACGCGATGGACCCTGCGCTTGCACGGCCGTCGAGTGCTCGCGCTCTTGCCTTCAGGTCGCGCCAGGTGAAGGCAGGCGCTCTGTACGCACCGCCCGGCCAACCGGGGAATGGACATCATTATACCACACCCTGTGCCTATCTCGACGTCACCCAGGTGAGTTAATTTGCGGCTAACGTGCGCGGACCTCAGCCTTCCCTACTCCCACGGTGCTACCATCCCGGTGGGCGCCGCTATCGGGCGGGGGTCCGGCAGCCGGGGAAGAAGGCGTTAGCCGCGATTTTCGCCGTCTGCCCGCGCGTCGCGTCGTTGTACGGACGGAAGTACGGCAGGTTGCCCGGCCCGCACGGCTCACCCGCTCCACCGCACGGGTACCCGCTGACGACGCCCCGCGATGCCAGCCGCTGCACGTAGTCGTAGAACGTAGAGCCGGGGGCGACATCCTCGAAGATCTGCGCGCCGGGAGGCTCGTTGAACCCGGCGGCGTTCGATACTATCTTGCTGATCTGCCCCCGCGTGGCGTCGTTGTACGGGCGGAAGTACGGCAGGCTGCCCGGCCCGCACGGTTCCCCCGCGCCCCCGCACGGGTAGCCGCTGACGTACCCCCGCGAGGCGAGCCGCCCGATATACACATGGAAGGTAGAGCCGGTGGGCACGTCCTCGAAAAGCTGCTCCGGCTGCGGCTCGGAGAACCCCACCGCGTTGGACACGATCTTGGACAGCTGGCCCCTGGTCACGTTGTTGTTCGGCCTGAACGTGTTGTCGGCGTAGCCCACGAGGATGCCCCGGCACGCCAGGCACCGCACGAACGGGTAGAACGTATTGGTCGCCGGCACATCCGAGAAAGTCACGACGCAGGCGGTCGGCGTAGAGGTAGCCGGAGGGGGAGTAGCGCTCGGGGTGGGGGTAGCTGTAATTGGGGTGGTTGGTGTAGGGGTAATCGTGGTCGTTTTCGTGGCGGAAATTGCGGGGGTTGGGGAAGAAGTCGGCGCGGTGGTCGGCGCGGTGGTCGGCGCGGTGGTCGGCGTGGGGGTTTGGGCCGGGGCTGCGCCGCGGCGCAGGAGAACGCCCGGCGAGTCGCCTACCACCCACGCCTGGTTCTGGTCGAAGGCGAACACGTCGCGCAGGGGCAGGCCCGTGGGCTGCAGCTCGCTGCTCCACGAGCCGTCCTGGTAGTGCAGCAGGACGGCGGGGCCGAATATGCTCGCGTTCGAGCCGACCGCCCAGCCCTCGTTCGGACCGAGCATGTGCACGCCCTGCAGGAGCGCGTCGGGGAAGGGGACGGACTGCGGGGTCCAGGTGCCGTTCTGGTAGTGCAGGATCGTCCCTCCGCCCCCTACTGCCCAGCCCTCGTTTGCGTCGAGCATGTGGATGGCTTCGATGAGGTTGCCGGTGCCGGGGTCTACCTGCGTCCAGGCGCCGTTGTGGTAGTGCAAGAGGAAGCCGATGCCCCCGGCCCAGCCCTCCGCCGCGCCCACCATGTCGATCGCCCAGAGGCTGGAGGTGGTGGGACTGGGGAAGCTTGTCCAGCTTGAGCCGTCGTAATGGGCGATGCCGCCGTTGTTGCCCACCGCCCAGCCGTCGGTGGCCGTGACCATGGAGAGGGCGTACACTGCGAAGCCCGGTCCCACCTGCTGGGTCCAGGCCGTCCCGTTCCACAGGAAGATGAGGCCGTCGGCGCCAAGCGCCCACACTGCGTTGGAACTGACCATGTCCACGTCGGTCATGAGGTGCTGGTTGACCGGGGGGTGGAAGCCCTCCCAGGTGGTGCCGTTCCAGTGCTGCAGCCCGTATATGGGGACGGCCGGGTCGTTGGCGCCGGCCGCCCAGCCGTCGGACGGGCTGATGAAGTCGACCGCGGCGTACCCGCCCGTGGTGTAGCGGCTGCGGTGGACGGTCCAGGCGGAACCGTCCCGGCGGTAGATAGTGCTTCGGGGACCGACGGCCCAGCCCTGCCCGCCGGGGAGCACCGTGACCCCCAGCAGGCCGACGGTCCGGGGCACGGTCAATGACGTCCAGCTCGTGCCGTCCCAGTGCCACACGAGCGAGTTTGTATTGAAGGAATAGCCAACCGCCCAGGCGTCGGTGCGGCTGTTGACCACCACGTCGTACATCGTCGCGGCGGGCAGTGGCGCGGGAGCCGGGGTCCAGGAGGCGCCGTCCCACTGCCAGAGGCCAGACGAAGTGCCGACAGCCCAGCCGTAGGTTGCATCGAGCATGTCGACGTCCAGCAAGATGCTGCCGACCGTCTGCACCTGGGTCCAGCCTGTGCCGTTCCAGCGCACGATCTCGCCGATGTACATCGGGCCGAACCGCCCGCCGACGGCCCAGGCATTGTCGGCATCGAGGGCGTCTACGCCGAAGAGCGGGCGAGAGATGCCATTGTTGGAGGTCATCTCCCAGACTGAGCCGTTGTAGCGGGCGACGATAGGCACGTCGGTCGAGGTGCCGCCGACGATCCAGCCGTCGGTGGGTGAGACCATGCTGATGTCGTTCATGTCGGCCATGCCGGTGAAGGCCTGCTCGACGGTCCAATCCGCGCCGTCCCAGCGAGCCACGGCGGTCCTGCTCGCGACAGCCCAGGCGGTATTTGACGCCAGAGCGTCTACCCCGGTGAAGTTGAGCGCGCCGAGCTTGCTGTTGTCGTAGGCGGTCCAGCCGCTGCCGTCCCACCGCGCCAGCAGGCCGTCTGTGCCCACCGCCCAGGCGGTGCTCGCGTCAATCGCGTCTACGGCCTGTATGTCGGAGCCTGACAGCTCGAAGCGCTGCCAGCCGCTGCCCTGACCGGGGCTCGCGCCGCTTAGTCCCGGTTCGCGGTGGAAAGCCGCGCCTTCGGCTCCACGCGCGACAAGCCCGGCGCTCAGCAGCGCCAGGAGAATCAGACAGACAACAGCCGCAGTTGTCAGGGTGAGCTTTTTCATTTCGGACCTGCCTCGCGGTCAGTTGGGGGGTGCGGGGCGGGGATAGTTGGGCGCTCCGTGGTCCTCGGCCTATCCTCTGAGGCTGATTGTAGGTACCCTCATCCCAGCAGTACGGCACCGCGTTACAGCCCGGGGGCTGCGAGGATAAATTCTTCCCTTGACCTTACCTGCCGCCGGGCCTTATATACTGGTCTGGTATAGTAGGCAGCGGCAAGGCAGTGGGCAGGGAGTAATGCGTGATGCGTAAGGGTGCCGAACGTGCTCTTTTCGCACGACCCGGCAAGTGTGTACTGCCCGTACGCATTACACAAGTGAGGTGTATGGTATGTCGATGCAGACGCGCAAGGACGATCCCGAGCAGTTGCAGGCGCGAGCAGTCGAGGGCCAACCGGCCGAGGCTTCGCGGGCACAGCAACCGGCCCCGCAAGCCTCGGTCCAGACCCAGATCGCCTTCGCCCAGGCGACCTTCGCCAATATCCAGGACCTGAACAGGACGATGGACGCAAAGGCCAACTACCTGCTCGCCTCCGTCGCGCTGCTCACCGCCGCGCTTGGCCTTGTGGTATCGCGTGCGGTGGCCGTGACCGCGCAGGAGGACTGGCAGCGGCTGTTGAAGGGCGCGGGCATAACCTTCACGCTCCTGTATCTGCTGCTGGCTTTCGCCGTGATCTTCGTAGCCACGAGCATCTACCAGGCGCGTAGCCAGAGACCTACGGTCGTCACCGAGGCGCCGGGCATGCTGTTCCCGCTCATGATCCTCAATCGCTACACGGTGGACGGTGAAGCCCACGAAAGGGCGTACCTGGACAGGCTGAGGACCCTGCAGGCGGACGACATACTGCAGGACTACTCGAACCAGATAGTCGAGGTGTCGATCATCTACGAGGAGAAGCAGAAGAAGGTAAACCTGTGCCTCGACCTA
>DASTEB010000389.1:0-9915 GCA_035710025.1 Chloroflexia bacterium | reverse complement strand
TGATGCCCGACCGCAGGAAGTCGGACACGAGCATCGTGCGCCGCCTGTCCCACCTGTCCACGAACACGCCCGCCAGCATCCCGAACAGCAGGCGCGGCAGCGTGAACGACAGCATCATCCCCGACACGGCATAGGTCGTCGCCTCTACGTCGTCCGAAAACCCGCTCACGATCACGGTCATCGCGAGGAAGGCGAAGTAGTCGCCGATCTGGGAAACGATCTGGCCAAGCCAGAGGTTGCGGAAATTGGCGTTACGCAGAATAGTGAGGTAATTGACGTTCTGCACGGCAGATTGTGTCTGCGCGTCTGCCTGACCGGGGTGGTCAGGGGTAGGAGTCTGCGGCTCGTCGGCGTGTGACATCGTGCTCCTCTGGCGGAAAGGTATGGTGCGGCTTTCCCTCACCACGGATGATACTCCGCGCGCCCCCCGGCGGCAATCCGACTTGCAGAGTAAATCCGCTCGTCCTGCGGGCCGACCGGCGGTAGGTGGGCCACAAGAACGGCCCCCTCCCGTGGCGAGAGGGGGCCGCTTGCCGGGCGGTACGGTACCCGGCGGGCTATACCATGTTGAGCCCGATTACCGGCCGATCTGCAAGCCCCAGGACGGGTGGTCGTCGTGGCGCGGCTCGATCGTGATGCGCTCCTGGTTGGCCCCGGTGATGTCCATCGTGTACAGCTCGGTGTTCGGGAAGGCGGGGTCGCCCCTGTCCGACACGAACACGATCTTCGAGTTATTCGGCGCGTACGCCGGCCAGAAGTCGGGGTAGGTGTTGTTGGTCAGCCGGAACTGCTCCTCGCCGCCCTGGCGCATAGTGTAGACCTCCGGGTTGCCGTCGCGGTCCGACACGAAGGCGATGCGGTTGCCCAGCGTGTTCCACCTGGGCTGGTAGTTGGCCCCCGCGTTGGTCAGCGGGCCGAACAGGCCGCTGCCGTCAGGGTTGACGGTGTAGATCTGGTTCGTGCCCGACCTGCGCGAGGTGAACACGATCCTGCCGTTGTCACCGCCCACACCCCACGAAGGCTCGACGTCGGGCGCCGGGTCAACGGTGATGCGCGTCTGTCCGGTACCGCTCGACTGCATCACGTAGATGTCGCCTGTGCTGTCACCGCGCTCCGATACGAACACGATCTGCGTGCCGTTGGGCGACCAGCTGGGAGCGTAGTCGCGGGCGGGGTTGTTGGTCAGGCGCGTGGCGCCCGTGCCGTCCGCGTTCATCACGTAGATCTCTTCGTTGCCGTCGCGGTTGGATACGAAGGCGATCTTGGTGTAGTCGGGCGAGTACACGGGCCAATTGTCGTCGGCCGGGTTATCGGTCAGCTTGACAGGCGTTGTGCCGTCGCCCTTGATGCGCCAGATATCCTTGTTGCCGCTGCGCTCCGACATGAAGGCGATCACGCCCTGCGAAACGACGTTCACCGTCGGGCTTGCTGTAGGAGTTGCCGTGGGCGGGGTGCCGGTCACGGTCGGAGTAGGCGTACCGGGCGCAGGGGTGAAGGTCGGCCCCGGGGTACCGCCGGGTGGCGTGGTGGTCGCCTGGGGCGTACCTGCCGCAGCCGTGGCCGTTCTGCTGGGCATGCCGGCGTCCTTGTAGCGCCAGTCATAGTAGTGCAGGCCGATGTTGCCCATCTCAACCTGGAAGCCGGGCACGTTGGTCGGCACGTAAGTGAGCACGCGCCGCTCGTACGCCTGGATCATCACGTCCTGGAACGCCCCCGCGATCTTCACGCGGGTCCAGTAGGCATCGGAGATCGGCAGGCCGGAAGCGTAGAACCACGGGTCGATGAGCCGCTTGTTCACGATCTGCCCGGTCTCCGAGATCGGGCCGCTCGCGTTGAGGAAGCCCCAGAAGATCTCGGGGATGTTGTGGCGGGTGGACGGCTCGAAGTACGCGATGCGCGTACCGGGAACGCCCGACTTGGCCGGGTCGTCGCCCACCTGGCCCGCCTTGTTGATCGTGGCGGTGGCGAACTGGCCTACGCGGTTGGGCTGCGGGTGGTCGCCGCGCCGCGTGTTGGACACGCTTATCCACGAGGCGTAGGTCGGCGCCTGGGTATCGTCGATGTCGCCCGAGATGGGGATCTCGGCTGGGTAGCGATTGACGAAGGCGTTGTTGCCGATCTGCATCTGGCCCGAAATAAGCTCGATGGTGAGCAGGCCATTGGTCACGAAGAAGGGGTTGCTCTGGTCTGCGTTGGGATCGTTGATCTCCATGCGGCTCTTGTCGAAGTACTGCACGAGGCGGGTGCCGGTGCCCGAGGGGGCATCGACGTACTGCTCTTGCGCCGCAGCTCGCGGCTCAGGTCCCCAGAACCAGGTGCGGCTGACCTGGCCGGACGCCACGAGCGAGTCGGTGCGGTCCCACGTGCGCTGAAAAGCGGGGTGCGCGAACTCCACCGCCGAGGCGGGCACGGCGCTCATCAAGGCAGCGCCGAGCAGCAGGAAAGTGGCGGCTCCGGCCCCGGCTTTCGCGCTCCTGTTCATCCTCATTGTCATCTGAGTCATTCCTCCTAATTTTCGCGAGAGCTTGGACAAGCATCGATGCTGTGCCGAGCGTCTGTCCGTCCCAAAGGCATAACGGTCAAGCCGCAAGCGGGTTGCGATAGCTCCCCCCATTTCGCGCGAGTATAGCACCGCGCTTCGGCCGCGATTCCGTTTTCCACCTGACACCGAGGCGCAGCATTTGGCGTGCCCATGGCCCTCAATCGTCAAAGGTCACGCATCACAATTTCTCGCTTGCCCTACGACAGGCACTTATGCTATACTTGTTCGGTATTGCGTCAAAGAGGTGGAAGAATAAAACGGATGACTCCCCTCTAGGCAAAGAGGAACAGGGAGCACGCCCGAAGGGGCATTGGGGCAAGAGGCCCGCAGGAGGTTTTTTCACTTGGGATTGCAGACCGAGCGTAAGCAGGAACTCATCGGCCAGTACAAGATCAACGAGGCGGACACGGGGTCGCCCGAAGTGCAGATTGCCATTCTAAGCACTCGCATCGTGGAGCTGCGCGAGCACTTCACCAAGCACAAGCACGACCATCATTCGCGCCGCGGCCTGCTCAAGATGGTTGGCCGCCGCCGCCGCCTACTCAGCTACCTCGCCAAGAAAGACATCAATCGTTACCGCGACGTCATCTCCCGTCTCAACATCCGCGACATCACCAATCGCCCCGGCCAGTAGTGCATTGCGCCCGCCGGGGCTTTTCTTGCGCCTAGCTGTCAGCGTAACTACGCTGTCAGCTTTTGGGCATATGGGCGCTTGACCCAACGCCGCACGTTCGGCATACCTGGCGCGGCCATGCACCAAGTCCGGCCCGCCCCTCCATCAATTGAGGAGTACCAGAAGTGAATAAAGAAGTAAGACAGTTTTCCACTACAGTAGGCGATCGCGAAATGACCATCGAGGTCGGGCGCGTCGCCGAGCAGGCCTCAGGCGCCTGTACCGTCCGCTACGGCGACACCATCGTGCTAGCAGCCCTCGTCGCCGCGAAAGAGCCCCGCGAAGGGGCCGATTTCCTTCCCCTGACTGTAGACTACGAAGAGAAGATGTACGCCGCGGGCAAGATCCCCGGCGGCTTCATCAAGCGCGAGGGGCGCCCGTCCGAGAACGCCACCCTCACAGCCCGCCTCACCGACCGCCCCATCCGCCCGCTCCTGCCCAAGATGTGGCGCTCCGAGATCCAGGTCACCATCACCACCCTCTCGACCGACCAGCAGACCGAGCCTGAAATCCTTTCCATCATCGGCACCTCCGCTGCCATGTCCCTTTCCGACGTGCCCTTCGACGGCCCCGTCGCCGCGTCCAAGGTCGGCTACATCAATGGCGAATACGTGCTCAACCCCACCGCTCAGCAGCTTCTCGAGTCGCAGCTTGAGCTAACGATCGCGGGCACCGAAGACGCCGTGTCAATGGTCGAGGCGAGCGCGCACGAGCTTCCCGAAGACATCATGCTCGAGGCTATTCGCTTCGGCTGGGAGCAGGGCATCAAGCCCGTCGTCGCCATCCAGAAGCAGATGATCGAGGAGCTTCAGCCGCAGAAGCGCGACTGGCAGCCCCCGGTGACCGATACCACCGTGCAGGACCGTCTGCTCGAGTGGCTGGGCGACCGCCTGCGCATCGAGTCGCAGAACCCCGACAAGACAGTGCGCGAGGCCCAGACCGAGGCCCTGCGCACCGAGGCCTACAACCACTTCGTGGACGTCGAGGAGATCCCCGAGGCCGACCGCGACCGGCTGCGTGACGAGTACCGCAAGGCCTTCGACACGCTGCTCAAAGAGGAAGTGCGTTCCGCC
Source organism: Chloroflexia bacterium (assembly GCA_035710025.1). Taxonomy (GTDB): domain Bacteria; phylum Chloroflexota; class Chloroflexia; order QHBQ01; family JADMIH01; genus JADMIH01. Next base: position 5,627 of record DASTEB010000389.1, on the reverse strand, counting down.
ATCCTGGAGCGCGGCGAGCGCCCCGACGGCCGGGGCCCGAAGGACATCCGCGACATCAGCATCGAGGTTGGCATACTGCCCCGCACGCACGGCTCGGCCATCTTCACTCGCGGCCAGACCCAGGTCCTCTCGGTCGCCACGCTCGGCACCGGCGAGGACGAGCAGATGCTCGACGGCCTCGGTATCGAAGAGACCAAGCGCTACATCCACCACTACAACTTCCCCGCCTTCTCCACGGGCGAGACCCGCCGGGCCCGCGGCCCGTCACGCCGCGACATCGGGCACGGCGCGCTTGCCGAGCGCTCGCTCATCCCCGTGCTGCCCGACGAGGCCGAGTTCCCCTACGTCATCCGCGTGGTGAGCGAGGTGCTCTCCTCCAACGGGTCCTCGTCCATGGCCTCGGTGTGCGGAAGCACCCTCGCGCTGATGGACGCGGGTGTGCCCCTGAAGGCTCCCGTGGCCGGTATCGCCATGGGCCTCGTGGAGAGCAAGGACGGCTCGGCCCACCGCGTGCTGACCGACATCCAGGGTATCGAGGACGCGCTCGGCGACATGGACTTCAAGGTCGCGGGCACCGCCGAGGGCGTCACAGGCCTGCAACTTGACCTCAAGACCCAGGGCCTTGCCTTCGCGATCATGGAAGAGGCGTTCGCCCAGGCCCGCGAGGCCCGCCTGTTCATCCTCGACCGCATGGCCGAGGTGCTTCCCGAGCCGCGCAGCGTCCTCTCGCCCTACGCTCCGCGCATCTTGCGCATCAAGATCAACCCCGAGAAGATCGGCGCGCTGATCGGGCCGGGCGGCAAGAACATCCGCGGCATCACCGAGAAGACCGGCACCAAGATCGACGTTGAGGACGACGGCACCGTACTGGTCGCCTCGACCGACGGGGAGAGCGCCAAGCAGGCGATCCGCATGATCGAGGGGCTGACCAAGGAGGCCGAGGTCGGCGAGATCTACCTGGGCAAGGTCGTCCGCATCCTGCCCTACGGCGCGTTCGTGGAGATCCTGCCCGGCAAGGACGGCCTGGTGCACATCTCCGAGCTTGCCGACTACCGGGTGGAGAACGTGGAGGACGTCGTCGCGCTGGGTGACGAGATCAACGTCATGGTGATCGACGTAGACCGCCAGGGCAAGGTGAGCCTGTCGCGCAAGGCCGTGCTGACCGGCGAGATGCCCGCTCCGCGTGCAGAGCGCGAGCGCTCGGGCGGCGGCCGCGGCTTCGGCGGCGGTGACCGCGACCGCGGCGGTTTTGGTGGTCGAGGCGGCGGCGGATACGGAGATCGCGACCGCGGAGGCCCTCCTCGCGGTGGTGGCTATGGCGATCGTGACCGCGGACCCGGGGGCCCACCCCGCGGCGGCGGATACGGTGACCGTGACCGCGGGCCGGGCGGGCCTCCCCGCGGCGGCGGATACGGCGGCGGCGACCGCGGACCCGCAGGTCCGCGCGAGGGTGGCGACGGCAACCGAGACCGCGGCCCCCGCGAAGGCGGCGAGCGCGGCGGCAACCGCTGGTAACCGGCAACACCAGGCAAAGGACGGAGGCGCACATGTCTCCGTCCTTTGTCTTTGTCTTCCGCAATGCACTGGACAAGTGTATAGTGTTCTTGCCATGCCGCAATCCAGACTGCATGTCGTTCCACGAGAACTGCCTGAGCCGCGGGAGGTCCCCAATAACCTTCCCGCTCAACCCACGCCCCTGATTGGGAGGGACGAGGACGTACAGTCTGCTCTCCAACTCCTCGGTCAGCCGGAAGTGCGCCTGTTGACCATGACCGGACCAGGAGGTGTCGGCAAGACCCGTCTGGCGTTGCAGGTGGCCGAGGAGCTGCTCGAAGAGTTCCCCGATGGGGTGTACCTCATCGAGTTGGCTCCTATCGCCGACCCTGACCTCGTAATCCCAACCATTGCCGGCGTGCTGCAAGTAAGCGAAGCCCCGGGTATCCCCCTCATTGACACGCTCAATGAGCAATTACAGGACAAATGCAGCCTCCTGGTGCTGGATAACTTCGAGCAGATCTTACCGGCAGGGAGCGTGCTGCCGGAGCTTCTCGCCGCATGTCCCGACTTGAAGTTGTTGGTAACCAGCCGCTCGCCCATGCGATTGCGCGCCGAGCGTGAGTTTGCAGTATCTCCTCTGGCAATACCTGAGCCGAAAGGGCCTGTAAGCGCCGCCAGATCTGCGCATTTTGGAGCGGTTGCGCTATTCATTCAGCGGGCCGGCACGGCGCACCCCGGTTTCGAGCTTACGGATGCCAATGCGAGCGCCGTAATCGAAGTATGCCGGCGGGTAGACGGGCTGCCGCTCGCCATAGAGCTGGTGGCCGCTCACACCAGACTCCTTAGCCCGCGATCCATCCTGGCTCGTCTCACCCATCCCCTCCACCTGCTTGAGGGAGGTCCACTCGATGCCCCGGACAGGCACCAGACGATGCGCGACACCATCGAGTGGAGCTACAGGCTGCTGAGCGAAGGGGAGCAGAGGCTCTTCAGGCGGCTGTCAGTATTCGTTGGCGGCTTCTCTCTACGGGCGGCGGAGGCGGTGTGCAACGAAGCCGGGGACATCACCATAGAAGTAGACCACCCGCAGGCGATTGAGGTGCTGGAAGGGTTGGAGGCGCTGGTTGACAAGAACCTCGTTCGCCGCCTTGATCAAACAGAAGACAAGGACAGTGACGCGCGGCTTGGCATGTTGGAGACGGTGCGAGAGTACGCGTCGGAGCAGCTGGAAGAGAGCGGGGAAGTCGAGGCCGTGCGCCGGCGGCACGCCGACTACTTCATCGCCCTGGCGCAGGAGGCCCAGGTCGGCATGGAGACCACCGGGTCCGACGAGATGCATTGGATAAACTGGCTAAGCCCCGATGAAAGCAACTTACGCGCAGCGTTGAGTTGGTTGTTCGAGCAACGAGAGCCGGCGGCCTCCGAAGACGCATTACGCCTGCTTCAGGCCGCGAACAAATTCTGGGACAGGCGCGCCGGGTTGGATGAGTTCCTGGGCTGGTTGGAAAAGGGCCTCGCGCAGGTCTCCCCCGAGGCCAGGCTGCTCCGAAATTGGGCTCTGAGGAAGGGTAGTTACCTGGCGAGGATGCTAAGCGACTACCCAAAGTCACGAGACTGGGCCGAGAGAGCGTTGGCGATAGCCAGGGAACTGGATGACAAGCTTCAGGTTGCCGAAGCTCTGAGTGCACTATCGCAGGTGGTGGGCACCCAGGGTGAGTACGACTCCGCGCGCTCCATGATGGAGGAGGCACTGGAGATATACCGCGAACTTGGCGATCCGTTTCCTATCGCCGGGACGCTCCATAACCTGGGTGAGATGGCCCGTTATCAGGGTGATCACGCAAGCGCGGAACACTACTACAGAGAAAGTCTTGAACGTTTCACAGAGCAAGGTTCAAAGAGCGGCGTCCTGTTTGCGTCCACCAATCTGGGACATTCACTTTACCATCAGGGGAACCGGGAGAAGGTAGCGGAGGCAAAGGCATCCCTTGTGAAAGCTGTTGAGCTGGCCCAGGAGCTGGAGGGTGTGCGCATGGTCGCGGAGGCATTGACCGGCCTCGGCGGGGTGATCCTGGCGGAGTTGCGCCTCGCCGGTGAGGCTGCAGGCCAGGATTTGGAGGCGTTGCAGCAGGCAGCCCGACTCTACGGCCTTGCCTCGGGTCTGCTCGAGCGCAGCGGTAGACACATGATACCGGCTACTCAGGCCGACTTTGATCGCAACGCGGCGGCTACCCGCGCACTGCTGGGCGACAAAGCCTTCAACGCCGCGTGGGACGAAGGCCGCGCCATGGCCGTCGACCAGGCTCTTGAGCTTGCCACACGAGAATACAGCCACGAAACTGAGATCAGCAAACCGAGAGGGCGTGGCCGCTCCAGGATGCGGGCCGTAGGTGGGCTGACACACCGGGAGTACGAGGTGGCGGCCCTGGTTGTGCGCGGCATGACCAACGCCGAGATAGCGCGCCAACTGGTGCTATCGGTTCGCACCGTTGACATGCACGTCGCCAATGCCATGCAGAAGCTGGGCGTGCGTAAGCGTACGGAGCTGGCCGCCTGGGCCGCGCGGCAAGGCCTAAGTTCCGATCCGGTCTAATCCCCTCGGTAGCCACCTCTGAAAGCGGCACCGTACCCTGCAGTTGGGTACGGTGCCGCTTTGTCATGCCCATTAAACACGGTAATGCGCCTCCACTTATTACCGTAGTTTCACGAATACTACCCTTCCCGCCAGGGGCTAGAATTCGCCCATCAGCGGCGCGCGCCGCCACTTTTAATTGGCATTCACGCGTTCCGCCGGACAGCATACGGACCAAATAGGGAAGGAGAACACGCATGTGGGCAAGAGTGACGCCTGGAAGACCAAAGACCATCCTCGCATATCTAGTGTTTGCCGATATTGCACTGGGCCTTGTGGGCTGCGGCGGCACGGGCGCTCCCGCAGGCACAACAGGCGCGACAGACGAGGCAGCGCAAGCCCAGGCCACGGCAACTACCCTTACACAGCAGCCGGTTACCGAGCCGACAGCGGCTGCAGCCGACGATTGGATAACCTTTACGTCGGAAGCAGACGGCTTCTCGGTTGATATGCCTGGCGAGCCGCAAACCAGCTCGCAGAGCATGGAATCGGCCCTGGGCGAGCTTACCTTCTACTTCTTCCAGTTCACTGATAGCGGGACAGGAGCGTTCTACGCCGTCAGCTATAACGACTACCCCGTGGACATGACCGCCGAGGACCTGGATCCTGATAGCGTCCTGCAGAACGGGCTAGAGGCCACCGCCCAGGGCAGCGAAGTGGAGAACGTGCAGCGAATGGAGGTTCAGGGCTACCCGGCCATAGAGGGGGAGGCGAACCTCCAGGAGTCGACCCACGTCTGGTACAGGGGCATCCTGGTGAACAACCGCCTCTACCAACTCCTCATGGGCGCACCGCAGACCAGGAAGATTGAATACAGCAACGAGGCGCGGCGTCTCTTCGAGTCGTTCACGCTGCTCGGTCAGTAAGAGCGAGGAGGATCACGAATATGCAGGCCAACTTGAAACGAACCGCACCTGCCATAGCCTTGACGCTGGCCATCCTCCTGGGAGTGGCGTTGGGGCTGGGGAGGGACGTAGCCTACGCCGCTGATGGCGACCTGGACTTCATGATCACCACCGACTTCGCGGGAGGTCTTGATGAGGCCCGCGCGGTGGCCGTGCAGCCTGACGGCAAAGTCGTGGCCGTCGGCTCAACCCAATTGGGCGGCCCGGACACGTCTGACTTCGCCCTGGCACGCTACAACTCCGACAGCTCGCTCGACACTGCCTTCGGCAACGGCGGCAGGGTGACAACCGATTTCTTCGGCGGCGACGATGTTGCTCATGATGTAGCCGTGCAGCCCGACGGCAAGATCGTAGCCGCGGGGGCTGCCCATTGGCCCGGGAGCAACTCTTCCGAGTTCGCCGTGGCACGCTACAACCCCGACGGCTCGCCGGACGTCACGTTCGGTAACAGCGGAAGGGTGACTCTTACTATTCAGGGAAGCATTCAGAACGCAGCTTACAGCATCGCTTTACAGCCCGACGGCAGGATCGTGCTGGCGGGCCATACCCTCAGCGGCTTCGGCGATCCCCGTTTCGGCCTGGCGCGCCTCAAC
>DASTEB010000388.1:0-4149 GCA_035710025.1 Chloroflexia bacterium | reverse complement strand
CGGCCAGGCGTACATCGAGGCCGTGGCCCAGTGGCCGATCGTGCACCAGCTGCTGTGCTTCACCGGCGGGTTCCTCTGGCTGGGGGCTACAGTGGCCTACGCTCGCAGGAGCGCGGACGCGTGCTCCAACTGCGGCCGCACGGATAAGCCCGAGACGTGGACCGGCCCGGAGAGCGCGGCGCGCTGGGGCCGGGTCGCGGTGGCGGTGGCCGTGGCGGTGCCGGTGCTCTACGCGATCACGCGATATGCCTGGGCGCTGGGCATCCCGCTGGGCATCAGCGACGAGTTCCTGCGCGAGGGGCAGGAGATCGGGATGTGGAACGCAGGACTATTCCTGGCGACGTTCGGGCTGGTGGGGGCGATGCTCACGCTAGGGCTGGTGCAGCGCTGGGGCGAAGTATTCCCGCGGTGGATGCCTTTCCTAGGCGGGAAGCGAGTGCCCATCGCGCTCGCGGTGGTGCCCGCGTCGGTGGTGTCGGTGCTGATGATGGTGGGCGGCATCTCGATGTGGTCGGGCTACGCCCAGATAGTGGGCCAGACCGTGGCCGGCGGCACGCAGGACGTGGGGCTCATTGGCGCGCTTCCGACCTCGCTTTTCCCGGTGTGGGGCGTGGCGCTCGCTCTGGCGACGCTGGCCTACTATTACCGCAGGCGCGGCGTGTGCGAAACGTGCGGCCGCGGCGCAGAGGTCTGAGTTTTCACACAAAGACGCAAAGGCCGCAAAGGCTTTTAGGATTTTAGGTACGACCAACCTTTGCGGCCTTTGCGTCTTTGTGTTCAACTACCCTACGCGTCGAGTTGGGCGGTGAGCCACTCGGAGAGGTCGTACAGGCTCTCTTCGCTGATGGTGTGGCCGATGGGGTACTCGCGGTACTCTACGTCGGCGTTGGCGGCCTGCAAGTACTCGTGCGAGTCGCGGCCGAAGGTGACGGGGATGACATCGTCGTACTTGCCGTGGGCCAGGTAGAAGTGCTTGCCCTCCGCCGCTTCATGAGAGAAGCCTAGCCCAGCGTTGGCGGGCACGTAGCCGCTGTGCAGGAGCGCCCCCCGCACGGCGTCGGGCTTGAGCAGGGCCATCGCGGCCGACATGACCGCGCCCTGGCTGAAGCCCATCAGGTAGAGGCGGGCGGGGTCGATGCCGTAAGCCCCGGGCAGTCCGTCGATGAAGTCTTCAAGCTCGCGCACGCTGGCGCGCAGGGTATCGACGTCGGGCTTGCCCACCTCGGACATGCCGTACCAGGCGAAGCCCGGGCCCAGACGAAAGGGGGCGCGAGCGCTCACGATGGTCAGCCGGGGGTCGAGCGCGCTCTCCAGGCCCATGAGGTCGGCCTCGTCGGCTCCGCGCCCGTGGAGCAGGAGGAGGCCGGGCACGAGCGCGCCGTCGGCGGGCCGTTCGAGCGCGGGGCGCAGCAAATGGGTGAGATTGAGTGATGTTTGTTCTTCCATGTCCATGGGGGAATTGTACCATGACGGTGATGCGTGATGCGTGACCTGTCCTGAACACTCAGGCTTACTCCGCACTACCCGCTAGGGAGAGTTTTCATGCATCACGCATCACGCATCACGCATTACTCCCTCGGTGGTAGAATAGACTCAGCACGCCACACGACCGCCTACCCGAGGGGACCAGCACTATGCCGCTTGTTCGCCTGCCCGGCTTGATAGACCCGCACGTACACCTGCGCGACCCCGGCGCCACGCACAAAGAGGACTTCATCACGGGCACTCGCGCGGCCATCGCGGGGGGCATCACGCTGGTGCTCGATATGCCCAACAACCCCGGCGCGCCCGTGGTGACGCCGGGGGCGCTCGATGCGAAGGAGAGCGCGGCCGAGGGGCGGCTGCTGTGCGACGTGGGGCTGTACTACGGCGCTTCCGCGAGTAACACTGCCACGTACCCGGAAGTGGGCGGGCGGGTGTTCGGGTTGAAGCTGTATTTGGACCATACGACCGGCGACCTGAAGGTGGACGAGCTGGAGGCGGTGCGCGAGGTGATGCGCGCCTGGCCCGCCGGGAAGCCGCTGCTGGTACACGCCGAGGACCGCACGGTGGCGATGGTGTTGGGGCTGGCGGCGCACGTGGGGCGCTCCGTGCATTTCTGCCATGTGAGCCACAAGGTCGAGATCGAGATGATACGAGACGCGAAGGAGCGCGGCCTGCCCGTGACGTGCGAGGTAGCTCCACACCACCTGTACCTGACCGAGGACGACGTGCCGCGCCTCCGTGGCTTCGGGGTGATGAAGCCGCCGCTGCGCCACCGCTCGGACGTGGACGCGCTGTGGGCCAACCTCGACGCGGTCGACATGATCGCCACGGACCACGCGCCCCACACGTTAGAAGAGAAGCAGGGCGACCACCCGGCGTTCGGCATACCGGGGCTGGAGACGTCGCTGCCCTTGATGCTCACGGCCGTACACGAGGGACGGCTGTCGCTCGAGCGGCTGGTGGAGATGATGCACGGCGCGCCGGCCCGCATATTCAACACCCCGGTGCAGCCTGAAACGTATATAGAAGTGGACACGGACGCACGCTGGACGATCACGCAGGATGCCGTGCAGTCGAAGTGCAGGTGGACGGCGTTCGACGGTATGAGCGTGGTAGGAGCGGTTCGGCGCGTGGTGTTGCGCAGGACGACCGCGCTGGAGGACGGGCGGGTGACCGCGGAGCCGGGATTGGGCCGGATAGTGAGGCCGGAACAGCCCGCCGGCAGCTTTCCAGTGGCATAGACTTTGCATGGAATCGTGCCGACCCAGGCAGCAAACACGTAGCACGAGGGCGCGCACCTCTGCTGACCGGAAGGAGCTTTTATGCCCAGGCAAACACGAAAAGCGCGCACCGGTAAAGACGACACCACCGCCAGGGCCGCAGGGTCAGGCTCGGACGGGCGCGATGCAACTATGAGCAAGAAGTCCGGCTCGACGGCAAAGCGGGCCGCACAGACAGGCGAGAAGAAGAGCGAGACCGAGAAGCTTACCAACGAAGAAAGGGGCTGGCTGGCGACTATCGGCTACGTGCCGATGGCCGAACCCGCAGCCACAGCACAAGCTATGAAAGATAGTCCCGAAGGCGAGCACCTGTACCGCGAGATAAAAGAGATGGAGATGGAGGCTCTGAGCAATCCCGACCCGGAGGATGCCCCGGTCGAGCTTGCGATGGCCGAGGATATGGCCGAGCTACCCATCAGCAACGGCACGCCCGAGCGCGTGATCCGCGTGGACGACGAGGGGTCGGAGGACGATACCCCGGCCCGCAAGGTACTGTCGGCCGCGAACAACGGCAAGCGCGCGCACTCCGAGGACGAAGACGACGATGAGGGCGAGGACGGCGGCGACTTCCTGAGCGACCTCGACCGGCTGGCGAGCCTCGACCCGACGTTCGTGAACGACCCGGTGCGCATGTACCTGCGCGAGATCAGCCACGCGCCGCTGCTCAAGTCGGAGCAGGAGATGGAGCTGGCCCACCAGATCGCGATGGGCGACCTGGAGGCGACGCAGAAGTTCGTGCTGGCGAACCTGCGGCTGGTGGTGAGCATCGCGAAGAAGTACGTTGGCCGCGGGCTGACGCTGCTCGACCTGATCCAGGAGGGCAACATGGGCCTGCTGCGTGCGGTGCACAAGTTCGACCCGTCGCGCGGGTTCAAGTTCTCAACGTACGCTACATGGTGGATCAGGCAGGCGATCCTGCGGGCGATATCGGAGCAGGCGCGCACGATCAGGCTGCCCGCGCATATCGGCGAGGCGATGGGGCGCATCTCGCAGGTGAGCCAGGAGATCGCCCAGAACAAGGGCCGCCCGGCCAAGCCAGAGGAGATAGGCGAGGCGATGGGGATGACTGGCGAGCGCATCCGCGAGATACTACGCGCCGCCGAAACGCCGATGTCGCTCGAGTCGCCCATTGGGGACGAGGGGGATGAGAACCAGCTGCAGCACTTCATCAGCGACGAGGTATCGGCCACACCCGAGGAGGAGGCGAGCCACGAGCTGTTGAAGGACCAGCTTGAAACGACGCTGGAGGAGGTGCTGACGCCCCGCGAGAAGATCGTGCTGCAGATGCGGTTCGGGCTGGGCGACGGGCACCAGTACCCACTTGAGAAGGTGGGCGAGCACCTGGGGGTGACGCGAGAGCGCGTACGGCAGATCGAGGCCGAGG
>DASTEB010000387.1:0-4617 GCA_035710025.1 Chloroflexia bacterium | reverse complement strand
CCAGCCGCCCGAACATGACCACATAGTCGCCGTCCTTGTACTGCTGAGGATCCCAGCCGGGACCGCCGGGCAGGATCTTGGTGCCGGGCGGCTGGGTCGGCATTGGCCCGACCTGAGGCGTTATCTCGCTCAGCGGCGGAGATGTGTCGCTGCGCTCGGCGGTGCCCACGATGGGGCCGGAAATGCCGCCGGTAGTCGTGGGCGGAGGCGACTCGACGGCCTGTATCTCGGCCGGGTCGGTGTAGACGTAGATGCAGCCGCTCTGTATGCGGGTGAAGGTCACGCGCCCGGCCACCCAGGAGTAATCGGGCGCGTGGCCGGTGCGCGGGTAGCCTGAGGCGGTGGTCATGGTCGGCTCTCCCTGGGCTTCGGCGGTGGGCTGCTCCTGCACGGGCACGGTGGCGGTGGGCAGCAGGTCCGCGGTGGGCGTGACGTCTGCACTCTGTTGGTCCGCCCCGCAGCCCGCGAGCAACAGTGCGCCCGCGACGGCGAGCGCCGGGGCGGCGGTCCGCAGCCGCTTCAGCGCAATGGTTGGTAGCATAGGTACCTCCCTTCTGCTAGGTTGTTAACGTAGCAGAAGGGAAGTTTGTTTCTCGGGAAAGGGCATGCGCGCCTGCGCTAGTGCTTTGCCGCCACTACCAGCTTCGCCGCAAAGTTCATTTCGATGCGGCCGTTCTTGCGGTAACGCTCGGCCCCTTTACGGATGGCCTGGAAGATGGCCGCCCGGTCGTGGTCCGTCTGCGCATCGAACAACAGGTGGGCACGCACCATGCACCGGTACGCCAGGTCGATTATGTTCTGCGGGTCGCTGCACCGCCAAACGATGGTCACGTTGGAGATGTCGGGATCGGCAAAGCCCGCCGCACCCAGCACTCGGCGGCACTCGTCTTCGCTGGCAAAGCGGAACATAGGCGGAGCGGGCGGCAGATCCACGTCGAGCCTGCCGTGTTCCTGAATAGCCCCCATGACCAGGTCCAGGTACTCGTGTCCCTGCTCTGGGCTGCACCAGACGGTGAATACGTATCTGCCGCCAGGACGCAGCGCGCGATAGGCCTCGGCGATGCCGGTCTCGGGGTTCGGCAAGTGGAGCAGGCCGAAAGCGCACGCCACCACGTCGAAGTGGTGGTCAGGGTATGGAAGCGCCTCGGCGTCGCCCACGCGGAAGGGCACGCCCGGGTAATTGCGCGAGGCTATCTCGACCATCGTCTCGGCGAAGTCAAGCCCTTCGGCCAGCGCACCCCGGCGCGCGGCCTCACCTGCGAGGTGCCCCGTGCCGCACGCGACGTCGAGCAGCCTGAGGCCGGAGATGTCGCCCAATGGCTGCAGCATCGGCTCGATGGCCGTGCGGGTGAGCACGGCGAAGTTGTCGTCGTAGTCCGGGGCCTTTTGCACCCAGAGGTCGTGCTCAAGCTGCTTGAATGTGGTGTCGGGCATGCGCGTCTCCCGTTCGGCTGGCCTGCGGGTGGGCCTGATGTGGCTGAACAGTCTCCCGGGGCCAGCCGTTCGTTACGCGAGACGTGCTATTACCCGAGGCCGACACTACGAAACTGGCTCAGTGAAAAGGAGTCACCCAAACGCTGGGTGACTCCTCGTGTGCTCCGTCTGTATTGGACGCTAATGCCCGTGGCAGTGCTTGTACTTCTTGCCGCTGCCGCAGAAGCACGGCTCGCTGTAGACTCAGGTCAGTCGATGCCCCAAGCACTGAGGAATTCGAGCCGATCCTTCATCTCCTCAGCAGACAGTGTGTCGACCAGATGGACCAACCGCCGCATCTGCTCACCGACGGAGTATCGAGCTTTAGGTGCGACAATTATGCCCGCGTGAGATAACCCTTGTTGCAAGAAGCGCGAATGGAGGGCCGTAAAGTCCTTGGTGTTGAAGGTATAGATCGCACGGCCCTGCACGGTAGCAAAGTGGAGTTGCTGTTCGTCGGTCTGACCTTGCCTCCGCTCATCCCGAACTGTTGTCACGTCGATGCTGCGCAGGCGCAGAGCCGATACGAGGTCGCTATCCATCGCGTCTTCGTCCAGGTACAGTCTGACCTTCACCCCCGCCCCTCGGAACGAGCCTGTCGCCACTCTCCTTCCGCTCTTTCATACTCGGCCACATCCGCCGCTATGCCGGCGTCAATCGCCTCTTTGTTAGCGTAGTAGTAGGCCAGCGCCGCGTGTATCTGCGCCAGCGTCAGCGACTTGCGCCGGGCGATCTCCTCGGGCGTGGCACCCTGGTTGTGCAGGATGGCGATGTTCTGCACGGAGATGCCTGTGCCTGCTATGCAGGGCCGCCCGCCGTTTACGCCCTCTCTGCTCGATATCAGGGTGCCGATGTTGGTTTCCGGAGCGACAGCCATCGTTCCCTCCGTTCAGATGCCGTCCTTACCGCCCGTGGCAGTGCTTGTACTTCTTGCCGCTGCCGCAGAAGCACGGCTCGTTGCGGCCGATCTTGCGCTGACCGCCGGGGGCCACGCCTACCGGGGTAGGAGCGCCGCCCCGCCGCTGCTGGTTGCCCACGCCGGGCTTGACCTTCGCGCCGGGAGCACCGCCACCCTGGCGGCCGTTGCCTCCCTGCCTGCCGTTTCCGGCCGGGGCCGCCGACCTCGGGGTCTGCTGAGCGGCGCGCTGCTGGGCTGCCTGCTGCTCGGCCATCGACTGCTGCTGTGAGCGTTTGATCTGGGCGCGGGCCTCCTCGGCCTTGCCGCCCATCATCAGCACGTTCAGCACGACAAGCTGCCGAATCTCGGCCTTCAGGTCCTCGAACAGCTCGTACGCCTTGACCTTGTACTGCACCAGCGGGTCTTTCTGCCCGTAGGCCTGCAGGCCGATGGAGTGCCGAAGCTGCTCCATCGTGGTCAGGTGGCGCGTCCACAGGTAGTCGATCACCCGCAGCATCAGGTCCGACTCCTGCCAGCGCACGAATGCATCGCGCACGATCTCCAGCACGTCGGGCGACAGCTTGCCCAGAGGGATGTTCTCGATCTCCTCCAGCTTCTCCAGGCCAAGCTGCTCCTCTATGCGGCGGTAGACCGAGCGCGGCAGTCGGTTGTCCACCATCGAGATGAGAGGCATCGTCTCGTTCGTCTCCAGGAACACCTCGCCCAGCGTCTGCTCGACCTGCTCGTACAGCACCTCAAGCTGTCCCTGCACCTCGTCCACCACGGTGTCGGTGCCGCCCGCCGCCATCATGGATGAGGAGCGCGCACCCGACTCGGCCTCGACGAAGCGTGCGGCCGATGCGGGCGACAGCGCGAAGCGCGAGTCGATCACCTCGAGCAGGGCCAGCGTGCGCGCTTCTGCCTGCCCATCGGCTATGGAGCGCGCCGACTCGGTGGTGAGGAACTCCTGCAGCTTGTGCAGGTTGTTGCTCTGCTGGTTCTCGAACCCCTCGCGCAGTAGCTCGGTGAGGTACTCCAGCGCGTCCTCGTACTGCATATCCTCGTCGCGCATCTCGTTCACGACGTTGGCGGGCAGGCCGAGCGTGCGGGTCAGCTTGTTGTAGTCCAGCGTGCCCTGCCCGGCCGTCTCGTAGTACACGTCGCCGATGTGGTAGAAGTCCTGCAGCTTCTCGTCCAGGTTCTTCAATTGTGACGCGAGAGCGCCCTCGTAGGCCTCCTGCGCCACGAGGTTCAGCTCCTCGGCGTAGCCCTCCACGTCGCCCTCTTCCACGAGCGGGGCGATGCGGGCGGCGAGGATGGAACGCAGCATCCGGCGGGTGATGTCGTCGGGGAAGGTCTCGCGCAGGGCCGAGAACATCTCGGAGAAGCCCGATACTGCCTTGTCCCGGCGCTTGCGCCCGTCCTCCATGGATACCGGCTGGGCGACTTCCTGCACCTTCTCGGCGATCATCTCGCTGACGATGGGGCGCGGGTCGCCTTCGCGCAGCACGAAGCGGCGCTCGTTGTAGATCACGTCGCGGTGGGTGTTCACCACGTCGTCGTACTCCACGAGGTGCTTGCGGATGTCGAAGTTGTAGCCCTCCATCTTCACCTGCGCCTGCTCAACCGAGCGCGAGATCATCGAGTGCTCGATCGGCATGTCCTCTTCCCACAGGGTCTTGAAGATGTTGGAGTTGACGATGTTCTGGTTCACGCCCGAGCGGCGCATGATCTCGTCCTCGATCGACACGTAGAAGCGCGAGGAGCCGTTGTCGCCCTGGCGTCCGGAGCGGCCGCGAAGCTGGTTGTCGATGCGGCGCGACTCGTGCCGTTCCGTGCCCACGATGTGCAGGCCGCCAAGCTCGTTCACCCCGAAGCCGAGCACGATGTCGGTACCGCGGCCGGCCATGTTGGTGGCGATGGTGATGGCCCCGCGCTGCCCCGCCTGCGCGACGATGCTCGCCTCGCGCTCGTGCTGCTTCGCGTTGAGCAGCGAGTGCTGCAGGCCCCGCTCGTCGAGCAGCTTCGAAAGCTCCTCCGACTTCTCGATAGAGACTGTACCCACCAGCACGGGCCGCCCCTGGCTGTGCATCTCCTCGATCTCCTCGACCACCGCGCGGAACTTGGCGGTCTCGGTGCGGTAGATGCGGTCGGGGTGGTCCTCGCGGATCATGGGCCGGTGCGTCGGGATGGGCATGACCTCGAGCTTATAGATCTTCATGAACTCTTCGGCCTCGGTCGCGGCC
>DASTEB010000386.1:0-4826 GCA_035710025.1 Chloroflexia bacterium | reverse complement strand
CAGATCGGGAGCAAGCAACATGGCGAATGTCACCATAGACGATCGGGTTTACCAGGCGGAGGAAGGCACGTCGCTCATGGAGCTTGCCCGGCGTGAAGGGCTGCCCATCGCCTCGATCTGCTACTCGGACCACCTCGATGCGTACGGCTCGTGCCGCCTGTGCGTGGTGCAGGTAGAGGGGCAGCGCGCTCTCGCGGCAGCCTGCACCACCCCCGTGCGCGACGGCATGGCCGTGAGGACGACCACACCCGACATCAAGCGCATCCGCCGCACGCTCCTCGACCTGTACCTGTCGGAGGAGAGCGTGCAGTATCTGCCCCCGCACCCCGTCGAGCCGGGCGAGCTGCACAGCCTCGCGGCCGAATACGGAGCCTCGCCCACGCGCTTCAGCGGGGAGCGTCACGCCGCGCACGAGGCGGCCCTGGACGAGACCAGCCCCTATTTCACTTTCGACCCGTCGCTGTGCATACTCTGTGCTCGATGCGTGCGCGCCTGCGACGAAGTGCAGGGCCAGTCGGTGCTCCACCTGGAGGGGCGTGGGTTCGACACGCGGGTCGTGCCCGGCCCCGGCGTGTTCGACGGCTCGGCCTGCGTCACGTGCGGGGCGTGCGTCAAGGAGTGCCCGACAGGCGCGCTGATGGACAAGGCGGTGCTGGCGAACGGGCACCCGACTCGCACCGTGCGCACCACCTGTACCTACTGCGGCGTGGGCTGCCAGTTCGACGTGCAGTTGGCAGGCGAAACGCTCGTGCGCATGTGGCCCGCCGACGACTCGCCGGTCAACGCCGGGCACGCCTGCGTCAAGGGGCGCTACGCCTTCGACTACGCCCGCCACCCCGACCGCCTCACCACGCCGCTGATCCGCGTGGGCGAGGGGCCGGGCGCGTTTCGCGAAGCGTCGTGGGACGAGGCCGTGTCGTTGATCGCCTCGCGCTTCCGGTCGCTGCTCGACGAGCACGGGCCGGACGCCGTCGCCTGCATCTCCTCAAGCCGGGGCACGAACGAAGAGAACTTCCTCATGCAGAAGTTCTCTCGCGTCGTGCTGGGCAACAACCACATCGACAACTGCGCCCGCGTGTGCCACAGCTCAACCGTGGCAGGGATGCAGGAGGTTATCGGCACGGGCGCGGCCACCAACTCGCTGGCCGATATCGACCTCGCCCGCCTGATCCTGGTAGTAGGCTGCAACCCCACCGAGGGCCACCCCGTCACGGGCGCCCGCATCAAGCGCGCAGTGCGCCGGGGCGCGGGCCTGGTGGTGATCGACCCGCGCAAGATCGAGCTGACACGCTACGCCGACGTACACCTGCAACTGCGGCCCGGTACCAACGTCGCCGTGCTGAACGGGCTGGCCCATGTGATCATCGCCGAGGGGCTGGCGGACGAGAGTTTCATCGCCGAGCGCACCGAAAACTACGAAGCGTACCGCGAGACCGCGGCCCTCTACACCCCCGAGCGGGTGGAGGAGATCAGCGGGGTGCCCGTAGAACTGCTGCGCAAGGCCGCGCGGCTCTACGCGGCGAGCGGGGCGTCCATGGCGGTACACGGACTGGGCGTGACCGAGCACCGCACCGGCTCCTACGGCGTGATGGCGCTCGCCAACCTCGCCATCCTGACCGGGAACATCGGCCGCCCGGGCACGGGCATCAATCCCCTGAGGGGACAGAACAACGTGCAAGGCTCGTGCGACGTCGGCGCGCTGCCCAACGTGCTCACCTCGTACCAGAAGCCGTCCGACCCGGCAGTGCGTGCCAAATACGAGGCCGAATGGGGCCGCCCGGTGCCGCAAACGGACGGCTGGAAGATCCCCGAGATGTGGGAGGCGGCGTTCGCGGGCAAGCTAAAGGCGATGTGGATCGTAGGTTACGACGCCGCGCAGACCGAGCCGAACAGCCGCCTGGTGCGCGGCGCGCTCGACGCCCTCGACCTGCTGGTGGTGTCCGACCTGTTCATGAGCGAGACCGCGCTGCTGGCCGATGTCGTGCTGCCCGCGGCGGGCGCGCTGGAGAAGGACGGCACTTTCACCAACGGCGAGCGCCGGGTGCAGCGCGTGCGCCGGGCCATCGACCCGCCGGGCCAGGCCCGCTCCGATTGGGAGGCGATCTGCGCGGTGTCCGAGGCGATGGGCACGCCCATGCGCTACTCGCACCCCTACGAAATCATGGACGAGATCGCCCGCCTCACCCCGCCGATGGCCGGGATTAGCTACCCGCGCCTGGAGGACAACGGCCTGCAGTGGCCCGTGCCCGACGGCAATCACCCCGGCACGCCCATTCTGCATACCGAGACGTTCCCTCGCGGGCGGGCGCGCTTCGCCCCCGTGGAGTACACGGCCCCCGGCGAGGAGCCGGACGACAGCTACCCGTTCGTGCTCGTCACGGGCAGGGTGCTTCAGCACTACAATGCGGGCACCATGACCCGGCGCACCCATCTCGTCGAGATGGTGGACCGCGACCTGCTCGAATTACACCCCGCGGATGTGCGGGCGCACGGGCTGGAGGACGGCAGCCGCGTGCTCGTGCGCAGCCGCCGCGGCGCGGTCGAGCTTAGCTTGCGCGTGTCGGAGCGCGTGGCTCCCGGCACCGCCTTCACCAGCTTCCACTTCCCCGAGGACAACGTCAACACGCTCCTTTCGTCCTCGGCCGACGTAATCACGCGCTGCCCCGAGTACAAGGTGCTGGCCGTGCGCATAGACCCGGCGCCGGCGCGCGATTGAGCCTCGGGTCGATTGCCGGATCTAGAGCGCGCAGCCCACGACGGCTGCGCGTTCGCTTTGGCCCGTACTGCCGGTCCGGCACGGCTTTACGCACGAATCGTCCTGTTGTCACTGAAAATTCACTCCGATATACGTTCAATGCCACCGCGGTCCGGTACATTCTGAATGGGGGACTCTATTCAAAGGAGAGCCGTGATGAGGCACTCAACTAAACCGAAAGTTGTCGTCGTGGGCGGCGGCTTCGGAGGGCTTGAAAGCGCGCTGTACGTGCGCTCGCGTCTGCCCGACGAGGTGGCTATCACCATGCTCTCCGAAGACGACTTCTTCCTATTCCGTCCAAACACCATATACGTACCCTTCGGCCTCGACCCGAAGAAGCTGCGCTTGCGCCTCGCCGGGCCTACTCGCCGCAAGGACATCCATTTCGTCCAGGCCCACGTGGACGAGATAGATCCCATCTCCCGCAAGGTGTACGGAGACGGCACCACGTACCCCTACGACCATCTTATCGTGGCTACCGGGGCGGGCGCCGTGCTCGATGCGGTGCCCGGCTTTGCCGAGTTCGCCCAGCCCGCCTGGTCGGTGGACCACATGCTGGCTCTGCGCGCTCGCTTCCACGAGGTATTCGATCGCGCCCGCGAGGGCGAGCACCTGCAGGTGCTGTTCATAGTCCCGCCCGGCAACAGGTGCTGCGGACCGCTGTACGAGATCGCCCTGATGCTCGACGCGTGGCTCAACAGGAAGAAGACGCGCGGCTCGGTCGAGATCAGCATAGCTACCTACGAGGAGACCTTCGTCCAGTCGTTCGGCCCTCGCGTGCACGACATCGTGGCCGCCGAGCTTGCCCACCGGGGCATCCGCTCGTTCACCGGCCACGCGCTGGAGCGAGTCGAAGAGCGCGAGGCTTTCTTCCGAAACGGCGTGTCGATCCCGTTCGACCTGGCAGTGGCCTTCCCGCCGTACGTCGCTTCGACTCGCTTCCACAACCTGCCGACCGACAGCCACGGCTTCATCTCGACCGAGCTGACCTCGCGGCAGGTGGTCGGGCACCCGGGCGTGTACGCCGTGGGCGATACCTCGGACTACCCGGTCAAGCAGGCGTTTATGGCGTTCCTGCAGGCCGACGCCGCGGCCGACCATCTCGCCGCCATGGTGCTGGGCACGGAGCCTCAGATCGACTTCGAGATGATCAACATGCGCTTGATGGGCGCGGCCGACGCCTCGGTATTCGGCCGCCCGCCGCTGGCCGGGTCGGTGAGCGGCTCGAACGGCAGCGTCATGCCCCCGGGCGATATGGCCGACTCGGCCACAATGGACGCCATTAGGTCAGCCATGTACCGCATCGGCTCGTCGCCCATCTGGCGGCTCGGCAAGCTGGCCCTGGGCACCTACCTGCCCTGGCGCTTCAAGGCGGGCAACCCGTTCTACAGCGGCCTGCCCTGGAAGGGCATGGAAGCCAGCCTGAAGACGGTTACCCCGGCGGGCACGCCTATTACCATTCCTTAGGTCCCGCCGCGGCACGTACAGGAGGGGGCTCCCGTCATGGGTGCCCCTTCTGCTTGCCCCTCTGCATGGTAACAATAGAGGAAGCCCGCGATTGCGAGCTTCCTCC
This sequence comes from Chloroflexia bacterium, assembly GCA_035710025.1. Classification (GTDB taxonomy): domain Bacteria; phylum Chloroflexota; class Chloroflexia; order QHBQ01; family JADMIH01; genus JADMIH01. The sequence continues at coordinate 498 of DASTEB010000386.1, read as the reverse complement.
CCATTTCGGCCGATTGTCCCTGCCGGCGCTGTCCGGTCCGCCCTTCCTGCTCTCGTATCAGCAGCCGGCCTTGCGCGCCGCGCGCTGGGTGCTTGCCGGTTACCGTTACGGAACCGGGGGCGCCACAGCGGGAGGCGTTTCTCTGCGGAATAGTTGGCCTCCTCGCCACGGCGTGCCGAGCATCGGCAGCAGCCACCTGTCGAGGCCGATCCAGCCCGCGACCTTCCAGCCGAGGATCAGGAACACTGCCAGCAGGAAGAGCACCGGGTTCGAGCTGGTCGAGCCGGATAGCAGGAACGACATGTTCATCAGCGCGCCGCCGAACGCGGCAACACCGGTCAGCGCTCCCAGGATCAGGCCGAGGCCGACCGCAATCTCGCCGAAGGTGATCAGCTTGCCGAACCAGGTGTACGCCTCAGTGTCTAGCAGGGTCTGGATGAACCCGCGCCACCACTCAAAGGTGATCGGCGGGCGGCCCGTCTCGGGGATGCGCACGGC
>DASTEB010000385.1:0-3521 GCA_035710025.1 Chloroflexia bacterium | reverse complement strand
GTCCATGTAGTGGGCCGCTGCCGCCTTATCGTCGCGCTGCATGGGCCGCACCTCCGCGATGCCGAACTGCACCCGCTACGGGCTATGTGCTAGATGTGTAGCACATATGTTCTATTCCGTGAGCGTATTGTATCGCGGTTCGCGCGGCCTGTCAAGGGGTTTCGCCGCCCGCCGGGCACACGAAGTAGTACGGGCAGCGAGGGCAGCGGCGGTCGTCGGGCTTCGGCTCGAAGTGGCCGTCGCGCATGCGGCTCAGGGCATCGTTGTACTTCTCCAGGCGCGACTCGATGTTCTTCTCGCTCAGGGGAACGTCCTCGGCCTCGCCCACCGATAGGTACAGCGCCTGCACCTGCACCGTCGCGCTCGGGTAGGCGGTTGCGGCGGCGCGCTGGTACAGGGCATACACGTCTTCCTTCTTCGCCGCGGCCGTCGGGCGGCCCGTTCGCAGGCGCATCACGCGCACCGTCTCCGGCGGGCCAGGCTCCACCTCTACGTGGTCCGGCTCGACAAGAACGCCCCCCGCGGGGAGGTCCACCCACCAGCGGCTCTCGTCCTGCCCGGGCGGGATCGACTGCAGCCTGTCCAGCCCGCGCTCGACCATCTGCTCGGCCTGCTCGCGGTAGATGTCCTCGTACACGTAGCCCGCAAGCCCAGCCTCCGCCCACACCTCGGACAGCCGCTGCCGTGCCGACTCGAGCGTGACCGCCCGCCCGGCGTCGCGCTCCTGCCGCGCCCAGGCCAGCGTGCGGTACACTGCGCGGTGGAAGCGCGCGTAGGCCGCAGCCTCCGGCTCTGCCTGCAGGCGCAGCGCGTACTCGTACAGGTACCGGCGCGGGCACTGCATGTATAGCTCGAGCGTGCGCAGCGTGAACCACTGGCTGTCGGGCGCAAGCTCGGGCAGGCGCATGGACGAGGGCGCGCGATGGCCCGGCTCGGACGATTCCAGTCGGGGCCACGTCACGGGACCGTCGGCCGGGCGCGGCAGCACGGCTTCGAGCGCCGTCAAAAAGCGCGAGGGGTTGCTGGCGCGCTTGCCGTAGCGCTTCGCCCGGCTGAGGCACAGCACGTCGCGGGCGCGGGACAGCGCCACGAAGAACAGACACTCCTCCTCTTCCTCGTGCCAGTCCTCCTCCTCGGGGGGCAGCAGGCCGGGGGGCGGCGGGCACGGCTCCCACTGGTCGCGGGCAGGGAAGATACCCGCGCCGAGCCCCGGCAGGAACACCGCGCGGAACTCCAGCCCCTTGCTCGCGTGGATGGTGAGCAGGCGCACCGCGTCGATGTGGTCGGCCCACTCGGGCACCTGGCGCAGGCCGCGCTCGTCGCCGAAAAGCTCCATTCGCCGCACGTACTCGAGGAAATACCGAACCGGCATGCCCGACTCTCCTGCGTCGGGGCGGTTGTCCATGTCGGCGGCGAACTGCAGCAACTGGAACAGGGCGAGGCGCCGCTGCTGAGCCGTCACGGAGTCGTCGGCCAGCAAAGCGCGCAGGTACTCGCTCGTGCGGAAGAGGTAGCGGGCCAGCGCCTTCCAGGCCGGCAGCCCGGCGATCTCCTCCAGGTGCGCCGACAGCAGCGCCAGCCCGGCCTTGCCCGCCTCGGACACCGCGTCGCCGTCCACCGCGGCCTGTACCGCCTCCTCGAGCGATATGTCGCCCTCGTAGGCCGCGGCCAGCACTGCGCGCACGTCGGCGAAGGGCACGGCGTACTCGGGGAAGCGGGCCACGCGCAACAATGCGTGCGCGTGGCCGTTGGCCGCGAGATCGAGCAACGAGAGCATGTCGCGAGCCTCCTCGCGCTCGAACAGGTCGCCCAGGTATAGCACGGGAACGCCCATCTGCTCCAACCGCGCGCCCATGCGGCCCAGCGCCGAGTGCGAGCGGCACAGCACCGCCTGGTCGCGGTAGGCAATCCCCTCGTCGTGCAGGCGCTCGATCTCGCGGGCGATGCCCTGGCTCTCGGCCACCTCGTCCTCCGCGATCTCGTACATCACGCGCCCCGGCAGCCCCTCGACCGCGCGCCTCGCGTGCCAGTCGGGCGCCGAGAGCGAGCGGGCCGCGCGCATGTTGCCCGCCAGGTGCGAGAATGCCGACACGACGCCCGGCAGCGACCGGTAGTTCACGCCGAGCGGCAGGGCGACCGCGCCGGGGAAGTCTTCCTGGAAGTGCACCATGTTGTGCGGCGCCGCCCCTCGGAAGCGGTAGATGGCCTGCCGCACGTCGCCAACAGCCCACAGCCCCGCGCCGCCCGCCGCGAGGTGGCGCAACAGCAGCGCGCTGGCCCGGTTCACGTCCTGGTACTCGTCCACGAGGATGTGGCGGTACTGCGCCTGCACGCGGGCGCGCACCGAAGGGTGGTCGCGCAGCAGCACAACCGCCTTCATGATCAGGTCGCCGTAATCCACCACTCCCTCGCGCTCGAGGTAGGCCTGGTAATACCTGTACACACCCGCTACCTCGAGCGCCTTCTCAGCCGCGGCTATCTCTTCCTCGTCCTGAGCCGACGCCAGCATAGCACGGGCAAGCTCCTCGTATAGGTCAGGGCCTGCAAGCTCGTCCTTGGCGCGCGAGATGGCTCCGAGGATGTCGCGCAGGTAGGTGGACGGCTCGTACAGGTTCATGTAGTGATTCAGGCGCAGCGACGGCAGGGCGCGCTCCAGCGCGAGCAGCGCGTCCACCGGGTCGGCCACCTTGACCGTGGGCGGCAGGCCCAGGTAGGTCCCGTACTTACGCAGTAGCTCCAGTCCGAAGGCGTGAAACGTGCCCATCCACACCTCGGGCGCGGCCTCCGGCAGAACGGCGGCCACGCGGTCGCGCAGTTCCTGCGCCGCCTTGTTGGAGAACGTCAGCGCGAGAATCGAGGTGGGCGGAACGTCCTGACCCAGCAGGGCCAGCACCCGGCCTACCAGCGTGCGCGTCTTGCCCGTGCCCGGCCCCGCCTCGACCAGCAGCGGCCCGCGCTCTATGGCCGCGGCGCGCGACTGGCTCTCGTCAAGGGGCGGGTGCTCGGCGGCGTCCTTCGCAGCTTCGTCGGGCGCGATGGGAGCGAGCAGCGCGTAGGAAAGCTGGTGGTACACCAGGGAAGGGAGCAGGCCGAGCCGGAACGCGATCTGCCCGGCGTTCAGCCCCTCGTCCACGAACAGGCGGCGCAGCAGATCAGACGGCAGAAGCAATTCGCGAGCGAATACGTTTGCCTCGCGCTCTCGCCGCTCTCGCGGCCCGTAGCCCTCGACGCGCTTCTCGGCCGATTGGGTGCCGGTCTCAGCCGCCTCGATGTCGAGGTCGGCCTCGTGGCAGCCGGGCGAGCCTGCGTGCATCAGCAGGTGCCCTAGCTCGTGCGCCACGTAGAAGGCGGCCTTCCATTCGGGCACGTCGCGGTTGTAGTACACCGACGCCTCGCCGCCCGATACCTCGATCCACGCCTCCGCGCCGTACAGCAGCGGGTCGGTGGGCGACAGAGGGTAATACTCTACCGAAAGGGCGGCGCCCGCCTCGGCGAGGAAGTCGCCGGCGGGCGCAGGCTCG
>DASTEB010000384.1:0-10920 GCA_035710025.1 Chloroflexia bacterium | reverse complement strand
TGGGCCAGTACGCCGAACAGGCCACTCGCGTGCTCGACCAGATCTATATCCCGTCGGACGCAAAGGAGTACGTAAAGCAGTACTTCACAGAGCTAGGCAGATAGGCGGCCAAATCCGCGAGCGGCCGCACAGAAGGAGGCACCCTTGGCAATCTCCGTCGCACGTGAAGAGCGGGACGACGTACCGAAGCAGGCCGGTAAGCCTGTCGACTTGACGCCCGAGCAATTCCGCGATCTGGCGCTACGCATCGAGAATGAGCTGGGCAAGGTGATTGTGGGCCAGCGCCAGTTGATGCACCAGGTCCTTGTGACGCTGATGGCCGGGGGCAACGCGCTGTTGGAGGGCGTGCCGGGTCTGGGCAAGACGGTACTTGTGCGCACGCTGGCGGAGGCAATCGACTGTGAGTTCAGCCGCATCCAGTTCACGCCCGACCTGATGCCCGCCGACATCATCGGTACAAACATCCTGGTGGAAGACGAAGCGGGCGGAAGGCGCTTCCAGTTCCAGAAGGGGCCGATTTTTGCCAGCCTGATCCTCGCGGACGAGATAAATCGCGCCACGCCCAAGACCCAGTCAGCGCTGCTCGAAGCGATGCAAGAAGGCACCGTAAGCGTGGCGCGGACAATCTACCAGTTGCCCAAGCCGTTCTTCGTGCTTGCGACGCAGAACCCCTTGGAGATGGAGGGCACTTATCCCCTCCCCGAAGCCCAACTCGACCGCTTCCTGTTCAAGCTGAACGTCTCGTTCCCCACGGGGGCGGAGCTCGTCGCCATCTCGGACCGCACCACCTCGGGCGCGGAGCCGAAGGTTGATAAGGTGGTTGATGCCGAAACCATCACGGCCATGCAGCACCTTTCACGGCAGACGCCGATCGCGACGCATGTCACGGCGTACGCGGTGCGGCTGCTCCAGGCCACCCACCCCGATACGCCAGACGCGAGCACGTTGGTGAAGCGGTACGTTCGCTACGGCGGCTCGCCCAGAGGTCTGCAGGCCATGATTCTGGGCGGCAAAATCCTCGCGCTTCTCGACGGGCGGTACAACGTAGCCTTCCGCGACGTGCGCGCAGCCGCTCTCCCCGCGCTGCGCCACCGCATCATCCTCAACTTCGACGCCGAGGCCGAGGGCATCGACCCCGACGCCATCATCTCGTCGGTGCTCGAAGAGACGGCTGAAGAGCCGAGCTAGTCGCCGTCCGGCTGGAGTCTGACACTTGCTGGGAATCCTGTCGCCCATCGCGCTCGCCGCGCTACCGCTCATCGCCGTCATCCTGGCGCTCTACCTGCTCAAGTTGCGCAGGCCCACCGCGCCCGTCGGCAGTCTCCACCTGTGGGAGGCAATGACGCGCGACCGCGAGGCGAACTCAGTGTGGCAGCGCCTGCGCGTGTCGCTCCTGATGATCCTGCAGATCGCGATCCTCGGCGCGCTCATTCTGGCACTTGCGCGCCCCTGGGTCAGCAGGGCAGGCTCGATTGGCGAGCACGTCATCCTCCTGGTGGACGTGTCTGCGAGCATGAGCGCGCGCGAGAACGAGCGCGCCCCGACGCGGCTCGATCAGGCGAAGGATGAAGCCCGGCGCATCGTCGACGCCTTGCCCGACGGCGCGCAGGGAATGTTGATCGCAGCCGACGACCACGCCTCGGTCGTCGTGCCCATGACCGGCGACAGGACAGCGCTGCGCGCCGGGATCTCGGGCCTGAGCGTGAATTCGGCAGATACGAACCTGCTCGAAGGCGCGCGGCTCGCCTCCGCCGCGGCATCACGCCGGCCAAACAGCAGCCTGTGGATCTTCTCAGACGGCGCGTTTCCTTCGCTGGCCGACATGGACGAATTGCCCGCAGCGGTGAACTTCGTCAGCGTCGGCGCGCCCGTTGGAAACCAGGGCATTACCTCAATGGCCGTAAGGAAGAACGAAGCCGGCCTGAGCCTCCACCTGCAGGTGGCAAACTCAGAGGAGGTGCCGGTTTCGCGGCGCGTAGACCTGTACGTGGACGACGCGCCGTGGTCCGCCCTGAATGTCGAGGTTCCTCCGCTGGCGGTTGAGGAGGTGGTGGTTGACGATATGCCGCTCGCGGGCCGCGTCGTTTCGGCGGAGCTTGCGGGCGTGGACGAGTTGTCAATGGACGACCGCGCGTGGGCGGTAAACCGGGCAAGCGTCCCGGCGGCCGTACTGCTCGTGACGAACGAGAACAAGTTCCTCGAGACGGCGCTTTCCTTGCTGCCTACGGTGGAGCTGTGGAAGGCGACGCCCGAGGAGTACGCGATTGACGCGGCGGCCGACGACAGGCCATTTGACCTCATCGTGTTTGATGCCGGTACGATCACGGCAGACACGCAGGAGTTGCCGCATACCGGCATGCTTGTGATAAAGCCGGCGGCCGGCAATCCGCTTATCGGAGTAGAGGGTGAGATCGTTGACCCCGCAGCCGCGGGAGCGAGGGCTGCCGATTCGCTGGGTGCCGACCGCGATCCGCTCCTGAGGTACGTGCAACTGTCTGCGTTGAACGTGTCGTCGGCAGTGAAATTGACGCCCCCCGACTGGGGCCGCGCCGTTCTTGACAGCCCGCAAGGCCCACTGTTGGTCGCCGGCGAGCGCGAAGGGCACAACGTTGCCGTACTTGCATTCGACCTGCACGACAGCGACCTGCCTCTTCAGCCCGCGTTCCCGCTGTTGGTACGTAACCTCGTGACATACCTGCTTCCCCCGGCGGCGGGTGGACTGCCCGAAAGCATCGAGCCGGGGCGCACTGTGAGCATCGACCCGGTTGCAGCCGACGTAACGACCATTGTTGTTGAGGATCCGCTGGCGGTCGAGCACGAACTGAGCAGGACGCCCGAGCAGACTACGGTGGCGTTCGGTGACACGGCCGAAGCTGGCGTGTATTACGTGACCCAGTACGCGGGCGAGAAGATCGCGGCACAGGAGGCGTTCACGGTCAACCTGTTCGCTCGTGACGAGACGGTGACGCCCCCGAACGCTTCGCCCGGCCTGCCTCCCGGGCGTGCAATCACCGAGGAAGCCCCCGCTACCGAGCGGCGCGAGATCTGGCCGTGGGTGGCCGCGCTTGGGTTGCTGCTGCTGATGGCCGAGTGGCTCTACTCGCAGCGCATTGTCGTGCGCCGAGCCCTGATCGAGCGGCGTGCCAGGCGCGCGTTGCAGAACATGGAGAACGGGTAGGTCGACGTGATGCCAATGTTCCCCTTCGGGCTCGACCAGCCGTTCGCACTCCTGCTGCTCCTCAGCCTGGTGCCGGTGCTCTACCTTGCGCGTATGACGGCGCAGGCCCGACCCCGCGACCGCCTGCGCATCGGCACCAGCGCGATCATCAGGACGGTAATAATCGCCTGCATCTCCCTTGCGCTCGCCGGCCTGCACTGGATCAGCCTGTCTGGCCCGCTGAACGTTGTCTACTTGATTGACGAGTCGGCCAGCGTGACCGAGCCTGCCCGCGAGGCGGCGTACTCTTACGTGCGGCAGGCAATCGGAGCGAGCACCGAGAACGACCGCATTGGCGTCGTGCTTTTCGGCGAAAAAGCTGTTGTCGACCGAGCCGTCGCGTCGGGCACCGAGTGGCAGCCTTTCGGCGATCACCCGGCCGGCGTCGCAACGGACATCGCCGAGGCGATTCGAGTAGGCGTGGCGCTCTTCCCCGAGGGTGGCGCACGGCGACTTGTGCTCCTCTCGGACGGGGTCGAGACGCTCGGCGAGGCCAGGGAAGTGGCGGCGCGCACCGAGCAGGGCGGAGTGCAGCTGTCGGTCGTGCCGTTGGGCGGCGCATCGCAGAACGAAGTGGCCGTTCAGCGCGTGAGCAGCCCGCAGTCAGTGCCGCGTGGACAGCAGTACCAGGCGCGGGTGCTGCTCAAGAGCACCAACGAACGGAACGCAACCGTGCGGATGTACGACGGTGACCGGCTCGTCGGCACGCAGGACATAGCGCTCGATGCCGGACAGACCGTTGTAGACTTCTCCCTCACTGCCGAGGACGAGGGCTTCCGGGTGCTGCGGGCCGAGGTGACGTCGGCCGACGACCGGTACAGCGAGAATAACGTCGCCTCGTCATACACGGTGGTGCGCGCCCCGCCCTCCGTGCTGATCGTAGCCTCGACGACCGAGGACTCGGAGCCGCTGCGTCTGGCTCTAGAAGCGGGCAACATCGACGCGCAGGTGACGACGCCGGACGGCGTTCCAACCAACCTCGAGGCGCTGTCTGAGTACGACACTATCGCCCTGGCAAATGTGTCGGCGGACTCGCTGGGCGTCGAGCGCGAGGAGTTGTTGAAAGCCTATGTGCGCGACATGGGCCACGGCCTGGTGATGCTCGGAGGCGAGGTCAGCTTCGGTGCCGGCGGGTACTTGCGGTCGCCGCTCGAAGAGGCGTTGCCCGTGACGATGGACGTGCGCAGCTCGGAGCAGCGGGCCTCCATCGCCATGACTTTCCTTCTCGACAAGTCGGGCAGTATGGGCCGGTGTCACTGCGGCGGAAACCAGCAATTCGACCCGTCCATGCGCACCGAGTTCGGCCCGAGCAAGGTTGAGATCGCCAAACAGGCCATTGCACGGGCTACGGCGCTCCTCAACTCGTCCGACAAGGTGAGCGTCGTCGGGTTCGACTCACAGCCTCACTCCGTGCTCGACCTTCAGCCGGTAGGCGACCTGGGAGCATCCGGTCTGAACGCCGCCCTTGCCCCGCTGCAGGCCGGCGGCGGCCCGACGAACCTGTACACGGGGTTGCAGGCTGCGGTCGGTCAGCTTCGCGGGGCAGGGGAGCAACTGAAGCACATCATACTGATCAGCGACGGCTGGACGCAGCAGGCCGACTTCACGCCGTTCCTGCGCGAGCTTGCGGAGCGCGGCGTGACCCTCTCCACAGTAGGTGCGGGAGAAGGCCCGGGTGAATTGCTACAGAAATTAGCTGAGGAGGGAGGCGGAAAGTACTATACGGCCACGAACGTATACGACCTGCCGGAAGTGCTGCTGAAGGAAACTGTCCGGCTCGCGGGGCACTATTACGTGGAGGAGACGTTCGAGCCTGTAAAGAACAGTGATAGCCCGATCCTGGAAGACGTCGGAGGGCCGCTGCCTCCGCTGCACGGCTACAACGCCACGACGCTGCGCCCGACGGCCGACTTGATACTCAAATCTCCCTCCGGCGACCCGATCCTGGCGACCTGGCAGTACGGCCTGGGGCGCGCCGCCGTTTGGACTTCGGACGTGAAGGGGAGGTGGGCCACCGACTGGCTGCTCTGGCCGGAATTCGGGCGATTCGCCGGTCAGTTGCTCACGTGGACCGTGCCTCAGAGCGGGGCGTCGGGGCTGCAGATGGCTTACACTCTCGCCCCGGCTGCCGACGGGCGCACGCAGGATGCCAGCATCACGGTCGAGTCGTTTGACAGTAAGGGGGTGCCCCGAACGGGGCTGCGCACGGTCATACGTGTAAATCGAGGCGAGCCACTGACCGCGCCGCAGGACGCGCCGGGCGTGTACGCCACGGGTGCGAAGCGGTTGGCAGAGGGAGTCTACCCGGTGGAAATCGAACAGCGCGACCCGCAGACTGGCGATATCGTGGCTCGAGACACCACGGGCATCATAGTACCCTACGCAAGCGAGTTCGAGCTTTCGGACGACGCGGCAGACGCCGGACAACAACTTCTCTCAGAACTGGCGCAACTCGGCGGCGGCAAGGTGCTCTCGCCTGACGACCCGGCGGCCTCGCTGGTACACGACATCTCGGGACAGCCCGTGCGCGTGCCGCTTTGGCCGCATCTGTTGCTGGTTGCCATCTTACTCTTCCCGATCGACGTGGCCGTGAGGCGGCTCACATTCTCGTGGAGGGACATCTTTAGTAGGCAGTCCGGAGGCAAGGACGGCACATGAGCGCCGTAGATATCAACTGCGACATGGGCGAGAGTTTCGGCCGCTGGACGCTGGGCGCCGACGCCGAGATCATGCCTCATATTTCGTCAGCCAACGTGGCGTGCGGCGGGCACGCAGGCGACCCCAACGTGATGGCAGCGACCGTGCGCCTGGCCGCGCAGCACGGCGTGGCGGTAGGCGCGCACCCCGGCTACCCCGACCTCGCCGGCTTCGGGCGGCGGCACATTCCGATGCGAGTTGATGAAATCCGCAATATGGTGCTCGCGCAAATTGGGTCGCTCGCCGCCATCGCACGGGCGGAGGGCCGCGAGATCAGCCACGTCAAGCCGCACGGCGCGCTGTACAACGAGGCCATGCGCGGCCCGAGCCTTGCCGCGGCTGTTGTCGCTGCGGTCCGTGGTTTCTCGAAGATGGTGCCCGTGTACTGCCTGCCCGGGTCGGAGGTCGAGCGAGCGGCGGCTGAGGCGGGCATTCCGGCTGTCAGTGAGGGCTTTGCCGATCGGGCTTATGAGCCAAATGGCTCACTGGTAGACCGATCGCGGCCGGGGGCTGTGTTGCAGAACGACCAGGCAGCCGCAGATCAGGCGCTCGGACTGGCTCGGGGTGAGGTGATCGCGGTTGACGGCACGCTGCTGCGGCTAAGGGTCGGCACTATCTGTATCCACGGCGACAACCCTGGAGCAGTCGAGATCGTCCGGGCTGTGCGCGAGAAGCTCGAGCGGGCCGGATTTACGATTTCGCCTCCGGCGAGATGAGCAACGCAGGCAACCGGGACCGCCGCCTCTTCGCTCTCGGAGAGTCCGCAACCCTGGTTTCCTTGGGCGAAGGCATTTCGGTCGACGTGAGCAGCCGCGCCCGACATCTGGCTCGGTGCCTCAGTGAACGATTGATTCCGGGTGTGACGGACATAGTTCCAGCGTACAACAGCGTCCTTGTGGCGTACGACGAAAGCAGGCTTGACAATTCCGCTCTCGAGCAGACGGTGGGCGAGATTGCGGCCGGCACTACCGCAGGGCGCGAAGTGTCGACAGAACACGTGGTACCGGTCAGGTACGGCGACGAGGCAGGGCCTGACCTTGACGATCTGGCCGCCACGATGGGCCTAACGCCTGCCGAAGTGGTGCGGCTGCACACGCAACCCACGTACACGGTGGCCTTTCTCGGCTTCCTTCCCGGATTCCCGTACATGTACGAGGTTCCGTCACGAATCGCTGTTCCGCGCAGGGCAACGCCCCGCGTGTCGGTGCCCGCCGGGTCGGTGGGCATCGCGGCGCTGCAGACCGGCATCTACCCCTTTGCCAGCCCGGGAGGGTGGCAGATCATCGGTCAGACGCCGTTGCAGTTGTGGGACGCCACCGCGGCAGACCCGGCGTACTTCGCCCCGGGCGACCGGGTGCGCTTCGTCCCAACTGCCGAGCCCCGCGCCGAGCAGTCTCCTGCGCGCGCTCCCGTGGCTCGACAAGCCGCACTTGAGGTGCTTGCCGGCGGCGCGCTAACGACCGTGCAGGACCTGGGGCGACATGGTCACGCGCATTTTGGTGTTGGGCCTGCCGGGGTGTTTGATATTCCTGCCGCGCGACTTGCGAATAGTCTCGTGGGAAACGATACGGGCGCGGCCTTACTTGAGATGACATTCGCAGGGCCGGCGTTACGCGCAGTTGAGGGCACTACCATCGCGCTAACGGGCGCGGACTTTGGCTGCACCGTGGACGGTATTCGCGTGCCGCCGGGGATCTCCTGGTTCGTGCGTCCGGGAAGCACGATCCGGTTCGGAGCGCCATCAGTCGGACTTCGCGGGTATCTCGCCGTCGCCGGGGGAATTGACGTGCCGCTCTTGCTCGGATCACGCAGTACGTCCGCGTACGGCGGCTTCGGAGGTTTCGCCGGGCGACCGCTGCGCGCCGGAGACGTGCTGGGCGTAGTTGAACCACCCACCGAAGCCGCCGCGCTTGCGGGCAGATTGTCCGGGGAGGTAGGGGACGCGCCCGCCGGACAAGGAACGAAAGTCGTGCGATATATCCCCTACCGCGGGCCACAGTCGCTTGGCCACCGCGCCAGGTTGCAGTTCGAGCAACAGGAGTGGGCGGTCAGTGAGCGCTCGGATCGAATGGGGCTGCGGTTGGCGGGCGAGGCTGCTCTTGATGGGTCTGGAGGCGAGCTTGCGTCGTTCCCTGTCATTCGTGGGGCAATTCAGGTGCCGCCGGATGGTCAGCCTATCGTGCTGGGTCCGGACCATCAGACCACAGGCGGCTACCCCGTACTGGGCGTCGCGGCGCGCTGCGATTGGCCCGTGCTTGCCCAGGCCGCGCCAGGTTCGGTACTTCGTTTCGCGGCGGTTGAGGTGGATGAGGCACGTGCATTGGCGCGGGCGGCACCAACCACGTAGTTCGGCTTGAGTTATCCGGCCGTGTGAAGTTCAGTCGCCGCGCTCATTGTAGGTGCCGAAGACTCCTCGGAGCGCATCGCTGATCTCACCCAACGTGCAAAGGCTCTCGACCGCCTCGATGATCGGCGGCATCAGATTCGATTCGGTGGCCGCGACATTGCGCAGGCGCTCCAGCGACGAATAGACCCGCTCACCGTCGCGCTCTCCCCTGAGCTGGTGCAACCTCTCGCGCTGTTCAAGCTGCAGCCCGGGGTCGACGCTCAAGATGTCAGGGTGCCCCGTGGTCTTGGACTGGAACCTGTTCACCCCGACAATCACTCGTTCGCCGCTGTCCACTTCCTGTTGCCAGCGGTAGGCGGCGTCCTGGATCTCGTTTTGCTGGTATTGCATCTCGATCGCAGCCAGCGTGCCCCCCAGCTTGTCGATCTCCTTCAGGTAGTGATTCGCCTCCTGCTCCAGAGTGGTCGTCAGGCTCTCGACGTAGTACGACCCCGCGATGGGGTCGATGGTCGAGGCCACGCCGGTCTCGTATGCGATGATCTGCTGGGTGCGGAGCGCGGTACGCGCCGACTGCTCGGTTGGGAGCGCCAGCGCCTCATCAAGCGAATTGGTGTGCAGCGACTGCGTGCCGCCGAGGACGGCCGACAGTGCCTGCAGCGCCACACGCACCACGTTGTTCTCAGGCTGTTGGGCCGTAAGGGATGAGCCGGCAGTCTGCGTGTGGAAACGCAGCATCATCGATTGGGGGCTGTCGGCGGCAAAGCGATCCTTCATGATGCGAGCCCACAAACGGCGGGCCGCGCGGAACTTGGCGATCTCCTCGAAGAAGTCGCTGTGCGCGTTGAAGAAGAACGCTAGCCGGGGGGCGAAATCGTCCACGTCAATGCCCCGCCGCCTGACCTCGTCCACGTATGCAACAGCGTTCGCCATCGTGAACGCGATCTCCTGCACAGCCGTCGACCCCGCCTCCCGAATGTGGTAGCCGCTGATCGAGATGGGGTTCCAGTGGGGCAGGTTCTCGGCGCAGTATGTGATGATGTCGCCCGCGAGCCTCATGGACGGACCGGGCGGGTAGATGTACGTGCCGCGCGCTATGTACTCCTTCAGCACGTCGTTCTGCACCGTGCCGCTGAGGAGCTTTTCGTCAATGCCACGTTTGCGCGCGACGGCGATATACAGCGCCAGCAGGATGGGCGCGGTGGCGTTGATTGTCATGGACGTGCTGACCTTTTCGAGCGGGATCTCGGCCAGCAGCACTTCCATGTCGCGCAGCGAGTCAATGGCGACGCCCACCTTGCCGACCTCGCCCATCGCAAGCTCGTGGTCGCTGTCGTAACCCATCTGAGTCGGGAGGTCGAACGCGACGGACAGGCCGGTCTGGCCCTGCGCGAGTAGGTAGCGGTAGCGCCGGTTGGACTCTTCGGCAGTGCCGTACCCCGCGTACTGGCGCATCGTCCAGAGTCGCCCGCGGTACATAGTCGGCTGCACGCCGCGCGCGAAGGGGTAGTCGCCGGGGTAGCCGAGGTCGGTATCGTAATCGAGTTCGGCGAGGTCCTCAGGCGTGTACAGGCGCTCTACGGGCAAACCGGATGCGGTCTTGAAGCTGCCGGCACGTTCGGGCCAGCGCTTGAGCGCGGGGCGAAGCGTCTGCTCCTCCCACTGCTGTTCTCTGTCAGACATTGACATCCTCTCTTTGCGTGCGCCTCACAGCGAGCGCTGCAAGTCAGGACTCTATCGAAATAAGGGGCTTCCCCCCTTCAACCACGCTGCCGGGTTGAATGTTGATCGCAGCGACCGTCCCATCGCGCGGCGATGTGATATCATTTTCCATCTTCATGGCTTCGAGCACCAGCAGGCGCTGCCCGACAGCCACGGGATCGCCTACTGCCACGTGAATCGCTTTCACCAGGCCGGGCATGGGCGCCGCAACGACGAGCGGGCCGGAATGCGCGGCCTGGCGCGGAGCGACCTTCTGAAGGCGCCACTCTCGCTCGGTGAGCACTTCCAGGTCGAAGCGCTGCCTTCCCAGACCGATGCGGAAGCCTTGCTCCACAGGCTCGACATATAGCTGGTAGCTTCTGCCGTTGATTATGAGCGAATACAATCCCTCGCCGGTTTCGACGGACGCGTGGACCGGCGCGAGGTCGATGTGCTCGCGGGCACCCGGGCGGCCCTCTTCGCTCACTTCGACGGTCGTGCCCGACTCGGTGTGGTGGACGTCGAAACCGAGCTCGCGCCCGTCAATGCGCACATAGTTTTTCACGGCTACCTCAGCCCTGCCTTGCGCGCCGCTGTGCGCCAGCGCTCGCCTTCCGGCGCCGCGGCTCGACCGTCGAGAGAGGTCGAAACTCCGCCGGCCAACCGGCGCCGGTCGACTACGAGGGCAGCGGCTGTGGCCGTAATCGCTTCAAGCTCTTCGGAGGCGGCGTCGGCCGAGCGTGACAGACCGGCGAAGCGCTCGACGAAGTGCGTGTCCAGCCTGCCGCGCTGGAAGTCTATCGAATCGAGCACGCCGAGATGGAAGGGGATATTGGTCTGCACGCCGACGATGCGGTATTCCTGAAGCGCCCTTCGCATTCTGAGTATGGCGTGCGCGCGGGTCGGCGCCCACACGATCAACTTGGCGACCATCGGGTCGTAGTACACAGACACCTTAGCG
>DASTEB010000383.1:0-9026 GCA_035710025.1 Chloroflexia bacterium | reverse complement strand
TTTCTCCTGCACGCCGGATCCCCGGCATCACGTGGCGATTGCTCCTCTGTGCGGCTGTGCTCGCCGGGTTGGCGGCCGCACCGGCGCCGGGTCAGGCCCAACAGCCCCCCGCGCAGCCGACGCCCTCACCTGCCCCGATGCTGTCGTACGTGAGCGATACCGTTCCGGAGCGGCAGCGCGATCTGTATGTCATGCGGTTGGACGGCACCGACAAAAAGCAGCTTACCCAGGGCATAAAGGTGTGGTTCGCCTCGTGGTCGCCCGACGGTAGACAGATCGCCGTAAGCTCCGAGGCGGGAGAGCTGTACATCATCAACCCCGAGACGGCCGAGCGCAGGCTGCTGGTGCAGGGGGTGTTCTCGCCTCCGTTCTGGTCGCCCGACGGGCACTTCATCGCCTACGTGGGCGGAGAGAACTTCGGCACGCCCGTCGCCCGCGGCAACCTGCGCATTATCCCGGTTGGCGGCGGCGATCCGTGGGTGGTGCCGGGCGGCGAGGACATACCGTCGCTGCCTCCGGGGGCCTCCGCGGTCGCGTGGTCGCCCGACGGCACGCGCATAGCCGTGGGTTGGCCGGGGCGCATCCTGCACGTAGCGGGCGGTCCCGGCTCGACGGTGGGCATCGAGGCGCTGCCGGGCGCGAAGCAGGACTGGTTCGTCGTGGCGGGCGGCTGGGCGCCCAACGGGCGGTTCCTCGCGGTGACCGACGGGCGCGACTACGGCGTGCTCAACTTGACCAACGGCGAGTTCAAACGGGTAGCGGGGTCGCTCCCACAGCCGGGGATGGCCCGGCCCGGCGTAGCCTGGGCGCCCGGCATCAACAAGATGGCGTTCGCCATCAATAGCGCGCGCGCCGACGGCCAGCGCCTGTTCATGGCCGACATGGACGGGGGCAACTCCTACATCATCCTGGCGCAGCCGTGGCTGGGACAATTGCGCGGCGAGGTGACCGACTACGGCCCCCCGTTCTTCTCGGCCGATTTCAAGACGATGCTCCTGCGCGTGTCGCGCACGAAGCGCGAGATCGACGGCTCGCTGACCTACATGCACGAGTCGTGGTTGGTGCAGGCCGACGGCTCGGGCGGCGAGAAGCTGGTCGACGGGTACAACGCCAACTGGCGGCCCGGCATGCGCCTTCCCCTGCCCGACCCCGCATTCTGGTACCACTGGCGCACCAGCGACCTGCCTGTAGCCAACGGGCAGGTGCAGCGATCGTGGCTGTGGGGCCCGACGGCGATCTACTCGGGCACCGAGGCCTACGCCGAGTCGCCCGGCGGGCAGCAGCAGGTGGTGTACTTCGACAAGGGCCGCATGGACCTGCCCAACCCCAACCCGCCGCAGCCCACGCGCTTCCTCGTCGTGCCGGGGGCGCTTGCCCGCGACATGGTGATGGGGCAGATAGCCACCGGGGCGACCGCGACCCAGCCGATGCAGCCGCCCGACGTGCTGGTGGCGGGCGACCTAAACTTGGACGCCGACGCGCCCACATACGCCACCTTCCATACGCTCGGCGCTGGCACCGACGCGGGCAAGGCGCAGGACCGCAGCGGGCAGCCTGTCGAGCAGGTGCTGGCCCGCGACGGCACGGTGCGTACCGACCCGGGCCTGGGCGCGCTGGCGAAGATCGAGGCGTTCGTGCCCGAGACCGCGCACAACATCCCCGACGTGTTCATGGCCTATTTCCGCGGCCAGCCGTGGGACTGGATCTATGTCGCGGGCTACCCGATCTCCGAGGCGTACTGGGCGCGGGTGCAGGTCGCGGGCGAGGCTCGTCCCGTGCTCGTGCAGGTGTTCGAGCGCCGCACGATCACGTACGACCCGGCAGCGCCCGACGGCTACAAGGTGCAGTTTGGAAACGTCGGGCGGCACTATTACGACTGGCGCTATTCGGTGCCCCGGCCCGAGCCTGTGCCCGCTCCGACAGGGGTAGCGCGCTAGGCTGAGCGCCGCCGCGCCCGGTAGAGGAGCCCGCAGCATGCCGTCTCGCACCACATCCGCGCCGCCCGCTGCAAAGCTGACCTGGCCGCAGGTCAGCGCGTACCGCCTCAAGGCGCAGTACCTTTCGAAGCGCTCGCCGAAGCGCAACTGGGACCGCGTCGTGTCGGCAATGGGTGCGGCGCACGGACAACTGATGTCGGCGGCCGAATTGTCAATCTGCGCGCGGGCCGAGGGCATCAAGCCCGACGACGTGCGCTCCGCGCTGTGGGAGGAGCGGCGGCTGGTCAAGACGTGGGGCATGAGGGGTACGCTGCACCTGTTCACACGTGAGGACCTGCCCCTGTTCGTGGCGGCGGGCGCCTTCCGCGTCAAGTACAACGAGCGCGGGGTGTGGCTCCGGTTCGCCGAGATGACAAAGGAGGAGCTTCACGCCGTGATCGACGGGGTGCGCGACGCGCTGGCCGGCGGCAAGGCGCTCACCCGCGAGGAGCTCGCCGACGAAGTGGCCCGCCTGACCGGCTCGCCCTCGGTGGCCGAGAAGATGCGCTCGGGCTGGGGCTCGCTGCTCAAGCCCGCCGCGTTCAAGGGCTACCTGTGCTTCGGCCCGAACCGGGGTCAGAACGTGACGTTCGTCAACCCCGAGAAGTGGCTCGGCGAGCCTGTGTACCACGACATGCACCCCGACGAGGCGATGGACGAAGTGCTGCGCCGCTTTATGCGCGCCTACGGCCCGGCCACCCGCGAGGAGTTCGCCCGCTGGTTCGGCATGCAGCCGCCCGACGCCCGCCCTACATGGGAGCGGTTGGCGGACGAGCTGGTGCCGGTGGAGGTTGAGGGTGCGAAGATGTTCGCGCTGAAGGGCACGCCCGACGAGATGCGCGACGGCGGCGGCACAGTCGTGCGCCTGCTGCCCCACTTCGACCCGTACACCATCGCCGTGTCGCCGCGCATGGACGACCTGCTGCCCCGTCCCGGCCTGAAGCCGCGTGTGTCGCGCAAGAGCGCGTGGTTCACGCCTATCGTGCTGGTGGACGGGCGCATCGACGGGGTATGGGAGCACAAGAAGAACAGCAAGGCCGCGGCCGTGACGGTCGAGATGTGGCGGGAGCCTAACGCCGAGGTCAAACGGGGCATCGAGGCGGAGGCGGAACGCCTGGGCGAGCTGCTTGGCGCGCCCGCCGAGCTGACCTACGGCCCGATCACGCGCGGGGGTGAGCAGTAATGGCGAAACAGGTAGCACCCTACGGCAGCTGGCAGTCGCCCATCGGCGTGGACGCGCTCACCAGGGGCGTGGTGGACCTCGGGCAAATTGCGCTGGACAACGGTTACGTGTACTGGCTCGAGAGTCGGCCCGAGGAGGACGGCAGGCAAGTGGTCGTGCGCCGCGGACCTGACGGGCGCACCGTCGACATGGTGCCCGCGCCCTACAACGCCCGCACGAAGGTACACGAGTACGGCGGCGGGGCCTACGTGGTGAACGGAGGCACGCTCTTCTTCTCCAACTTCGACGACCAGCGGCTCTACCGCGTCGACTCCGTGCCGGGTGGCGAGCCGGTGCCGCCCCGGCCAATCACTCGGGACGAGAGGCTGCGCTACGCCGACGCGGTGATAGACCACGGCCGCTACAGGCTGGTGTGCGTGCGCGAGGACCACCGCGCCGACGGGCGCGAGCCGGTGAACGAGATAGTCGCTGTGAGCGTGGACGGGGACGACGGCGGGCGCGTGCTCGTCACGGGCAGCGACTTCTACTCCAACCCGCGCATCAGCCCGGACGGGGCGCGGATGTGCTGGCTGGCATGGAACCACCCCAACATGCCGTGGGACAGCACCGAGCTATGGGTGGGCGAGTTCGACGGCGACGGCGGCGTGTCGTGGATGAGGTGCATAGCGGGCGGGCAGGGAGAGTCGATATGGCAGCCCGAGTGGTCGCCCGACGGTATGCTACATTTTGTATCCGACCGCACCGGCTGGTGGGACCTGTACCGGTGGGTGAACGACGAGCCCCAGCCCCTCGCACCCATGGACGCAGAATTTGGAAGGCCTGCCTGGGTGTTCGGCGGCTCGACATACGCGTTCGAATCGCCGGGGCACATCATCTGTGCTTACAACCGGGCCGGCAGCTGGCATCTCGCCTCGCTCGACACCCACACCCTGCGCCTTGAGGATATCGAAACGCCATACAACGACGCCTTCCAGGTGCGCGCCTCGCCCGGGTGCGCCGTGTTCATCGGCGGCTCGCCCACCGAGGAGTACGCGGTGGTGAGCCTCGACCTGAACAACGGCAAGACCGAAGCGCTCCGACGCTCGGCCGAATTCGGCATAGACCAGGAGCATATTTCGGTGGCGCAGCCGGTGGAATTCCCTACCGAGGGCGGGCGCACGGCGCACGCGTTCTACTACCCTCCGCGCAACCGCGACTACGAAGCCCCCGAGGGCGAGCTACCGCCCCTGATCGTGATGAGCCACGGCGGGCCAACCTCGGCCGTTACCGGCACGCTAGACGTGGAGGCGCAGTTCTGGACGACGCGCGGGTTCGCCGTGCTCGATGTGAACTACGGTGGCAGCACGGGCTACGGGCGCGAATACCGCGAGCGGCTGAAAGGGCAGTGGGGTGTGGTGGACGTGGACGACTGCGCCAACGGGGCGCGGTACCTGGTGAGTCAGGGATTGGCCGACCCTAACCGCCTCATCATCCGGGGCGGCAGCGCGGGCGGCTATACCACCCTTTGCGCGCTGGCCTTTCGCGACGTGTTCCACGTCGGCGCGAGCTACTACGGAGTGGCCGACCTGGAGGCGCTGGCACGCGATACGCACAAATTCGAGTCGCGCTATGAAGACGGCCTGGTCGGCCCGTATCCCGGCTCGGTGGAGTTGTACCGCGAGCGCTCGGCCGCGTGGCACCCCGAGGAGCTGTCTTGCCCGGTGATCTTCTTCCAGGGGCTGGAAGACGAGGTCGTGCCGCCCGCGCAGTCGGAGACGATGGTGGATGCGCTGAAGCGCCGGGGCGTGCCCGTGGCCTATATAGCATTCGAGGGCGAGCAGCACGGCTTCCGGCGAGCATCCAGCATAGAGCGCGCGGCCGAGGCCGAGCTTTACTTCTATTCGCGCATCCTGGGCTTCGACCTGCCCGAGCCGGTCGAGCCTGTGACGATATACAACCTGCCTGGCGGCCACGATTGAGCCAGGCCCGGAGGGAGAATGGCCGATATAGAGCTTGTGGAAGAAGTAGACCTGGGCGAAGGCTGGGAAGGAGAGATCAAGCGCGCCACCTTCAGGGGCGGCAACGAGACCTACCTGGTGATCCTGTTCGCGGGCTACGGCGGCACCGCGCCGAGCGGCGACCCAAACGCCCCCGACGAGAGGGGCTACAGGGTGCTGCAGGGCGAGTACTTCACCATGCGCGAGGCGCGCGAGGCGTTGAACTCGATGCTGTCCCGCGCCCGGTCGCAGGGCTGGCGCATTGACCGCCAGGGTGGCCGAACGGTCATTACCGGCCCCAGGAGGCGTGTCACCTACGAGGACGGCTCGGTGCGCGAGGAGCGCATCTAGAAGTAGCGTAGCCAAGAATCGAGCAGGGCACCCACGAATGGGTGCCCTGTCTGTATGCCTGAGGTCGCGTCGCTACAGGCACTTCATGATGCGGCCCTCGTTCCCCTGCTGCAGGGTCCACGTGCCGATCTTGGTGTTGTCGTCGGTGTAGACGATGCTGAGGGTCATCACGTTGTTCGACACGGTGCCCGTGAAGCGGGCGGGACGTCCCTGGCTGTCGTCTATCAGCACGGGGCCGCCCTGCTCCTGCACGTAGGTGCCCACCCACTCGAACGAGCCGTCGGGCCGGGTCACGAGGGGCTGCTTGATGTCGGCGCGGGCGCAGTCGAACTCGATGTGCGCGCCGTCGGCCCGCACGTCCATCTGCAGACCGTTGCCGCCCCAGCGTCCCTGGGTGAGGGCCGTGCCGCCAGGGACCGGGGTGCCCGAGCCGGGCGGGGTAGTGGAGCCGCCGGGGTCGCCCGCCGGGTACTTAGCCTTGAATCTCATGGTGCCAAGCTGTGAGAGCAGCACGTCGTAAGGCGGAGCATTTTCGGGGTGGTGCTCGAACACGGCCCGCTCGAAGTACTGCACGATATATTCTTTGCCGTCCAGGAACGAAACCTCCCTTATCTCGTCCGAGATAGGGAAGCCTTGCTGGGCGACTCCGCCGTTAGCCTTCCAGTACTCCAGGAAGCGGCCCGACACGGTGTATCCGGTCTCAGGGAATGTCTGGCCCCCGGTTGTGGGCCGGTCCGACGCGGGGGGCGGCGGGCCGTCGGGGTAGCGCTGCTTGAGGGCCATTGAGCCGAGCAGCGACAGGAGCACGTCGTAAGGTGGGGCGTTCTCGGGGTGCAGCTCGAACACTGACCGCTCGAAGTACTGCACCGTGTAGGTCTTGCCGTCGATCTCGGATACTTCCTTCATCTCGTTGGAGATAGGGAAGCCCTGCTGGGGCAGGCCGCCGTGGTCCTGCCAGTAGGCGAGGAAGCGGCCGCAGATCTGTTTTCCGGTCTCGTCAAATGCGCGGCATGCGGCCGCAGGCTGGGCGTAGCCGGAGCCTGCTGCGGGCGCAAGGGCGAGCGCCGCGATGGTTGCCAGGGCAATCGAATACAAGCGCTTATGCATGTGCCCTCCTTTCGCTCACGCGGGGCGAATATCGTCCCGCATATATATTAACGAACGAACGGCCGCGGCGTTTGTTCCGCAATGTGATCGTGTGCCGCACGCGCAGATTGTACCCCCGCACGCGTGCGCGGAGAATAGCCAATCCGTCCTGTTTGCTCCATCAGGTGCAGGTTTCACGCGTGTTGTGGTGGCCCGCATATTGCGGGGCCGAACCTGATTGGCAGCGAGAAGCACGGCCGGCAAGCTAAGGGCCAGAAGAGGAGAATGATGGAAGTATCAGACGTCGTTCGCACGAAGCGGGCCATCCGGCGATTCAAAGACCAGCCGTTGCCTGAAGATGCAGTCGAGGCGATCCTGAACGCGGCCAGGCGCTCGCCTACCTCAGGCAACTCCCAGTACCTGACGTACACCGCCATACAGGACAGGGACTTGCAGGCTCGGCTCGCGGAAATCAGGCAGGGCACGGGGCACCTGCATGACGCCCCCTTTGTGGTAGTCATCGTCGCGCAGACCGAGAAGTGGGGCACCTCGATAATCAACTTCGACACCGGGCAGGCGGCCGCCTATATGATGCTGCAAGCCTGGAGCCTGGGCATAGGCTCGAACGTGGCCTGGTTCGGCAGCGCGAGCACGGCAGGAGAGGTGCTCAACCTACCGCCCGGCGCCATTTGCGAGTGGGCGATCTCCTTCGGCTCTCCCGAAGACGGCACCGCCACTTCCGCGCCGATGAAGCCCGGCGGGCGTAAGCCGCTGGAAGACGTGGTCAGGTGGGGCAGGTGGGAGTGAGGGCATGGGATGCGCATTTGTGACCCCAAGTCCGGTGCCAGGCCGCTTCCCTATGGGATCAGGGTGTGAAGAAGCGGTAGTAATCGCACGTAGATAGGCGGGCGCGCAGCGTGAGGCCGTCTACCTCCTCGTCAAACACCAAGCGTTCGGGCGAGTCCGGCTCACCGACGCGGAACGAGCCGGCGCCGTCGGGGTGCAGCGCTTCCTCGTCGCCCGAGGGCCACTCGAGCAGCAGCTGCCCCTTGCGCACGTAAACGCGAAAGTTGGACCGCCAGGGGTTGTGAGCGCGGTAGTGCCCCTGGTACATATCCCACACAGCCGGGGAATCGTACCAGGCACGCCCTTCGTGGCGCTCGTTGGTATAGAGGTTCGGGCCGTGAGCCACCTCGGTGACTACGCCCTCGCCGTCACGGCCGAACTGCAGCAGGTGCAAGTCGAGGTCGGGGGCTTCGGCCTGAAAGAGGTCTTCGGACACAACCTCGAGGGGCACGGCGCCCCCTTCCCGCCTGATGACAAGGCCGTTCTCCGTGGCGACAATCAGCAGATCGCCCCCGGCCGACGTGTACAGCCCGGCGTATTCTCCCGCGTTCTCGACATAGTGCGGGTCGGGCGCGGGCGACAGGGGCGGCAATTCCTCGCCCTTGCGGGCGGCGCGCAGCAGGCCGAGCGCGAAATCGGCCACGCCGGGCGATAGCGGCCCGTTCATCAGCACCGCGACGCCCAGCCTCGAGTCCATGTCAACGCGCCACACCGAGTTGTAGCCCGGCACGTCGCCGCCGTGGGACAGGCGCAGGAACCCGCGCGCCGTGGTCGATGCGATGCCGTAACCGTAGTTCGTGCCGGGCCACCACTCGGCCCGCGGCTCGATCAACGCCGCGAAGCTGCCCTCCGAGAGCACGCGGACGTTCGGTCCGCGCCCGCAGTTGATTATCATGCGCATGAACGCGGCCATGTCCTCCACAGTCGAGGCGATACAGCCGTCGCCCGTAGCCGTCTCGACGAACGGCGCCGGCACTAACGGGTGCATGTGGTGGGGTGGGCGGTCGTCGTACATCGGCGCGTAACCCACGGCCATGCGGTGGCGGATAGCCTGCGTGACGGCAGGCTCGCTGTGCGCCATACCGAGCGGCTCGAGCACGGACGACCGGATCGCCTCGGGATAGGGCTTCCCGGTGACCGCTTCGAGCAATAACCCGAGCACCTTGTAGCCAACGTCCGAGTAGTGGAACCGCTCGCCGGGCGGCCAGGCGGCCCGTGTGTAGCACAGGGCATACGCCTCGTAAGGGGCGTCGGTGGCGAACTCGGTGCCCGCGACGATGCCCGCCGTGTGGGTGAGCAGGTGGTGCGCGGTGATAGGCGCATACTCGCTCTGCACCTCGAACCACGGGAGGTAGCGGCTGACCGGGACGTGTAGGTCGAGCCGCCCGGCCTCCGTTTCCTGCAGCAGGGCGATGGCCGTGAAAGCCTTGCCGTCCGAGCCGATGGCGCACAGAGCGTCAGGCTCCAGCGGAGTCTGCGCGTCGACGTTCGCGTAGCCGTAGGCGCGCACGCCCAGAGTGCGCTCGCCATCCGTGAGTGCGACCGCCATACCGGGCGTGCGGTGGTGAGCCATCTTCCACGCGGCGAGGTAGTCGAGCCGCGCGAAAA
>DASTEB010000382.1:0-2593 GCA_035710025.1 Chloroflexia bacterium | reverse complement strand
GCGTTCCACCACCCGGGCGGCGAGGAAATCGAGGGGTACGACGTCGAGATAGGCGAGGTGCCGCCCGCCGAAACGGGCACGCAGGAGGCCGGGGCCGCCGAGCGTATCGTGCTGCGCGAGATTACGTTGTTCCTCGGGCCGAACTACCTCATCACGGTACATACGCACCCGGTGCCCGAGCTCGAGGAGGCCGCGCTGCGCTGGCGGCGCAACTCCGAGATCATCGCGGCCGAACACGCCGCCGAACAGCAGGAGGACAGCCCCGTCCCCGGCACGCGCCGCCTCACCCCGCAGCCCGGCAATCTGCCGCGAAACAGGCAGGGCCGCCCCGGCAGCGCGAACGGAGGGCAGTCGGGCGGGGCCGACCTGCAAGCGGCCCGCGATGCGCGCACCGACGACATAGGAGTGCTGCTGTACTCTCTGCTCGACACGATAGTGGACAACTACTTCCCGGTGATAGACAGCATCGTGGACCGGGTGGAGGAGATCGAAGCGCAGATCTTCGAGAAGTTCACCCCGCAGGCTATCGAGTCGATCTTCGCGCTGAAGAAGGACCTGCTGGCGCTGCGCAAGGTGCTGGCGCCCGAGCGCGACGTGCTGAACGTGCTCATTCGGCGCGACCTGCCGATATTCGAGCAGCACACGATGGTGTATTTCCAGGACGTATATGACCATGTCGTGCGCATCACCGACAGCATCGACACCTACCGCGACCTGCTGAGCAGCGCGCTCGACAGCTACCTGTCGATGCAGAGCAACCGGCTGAACGTGACTGTGCAGACGCTCACCTCGTGGTCGATTATCCTGATGAGCGTGGCGGCTATCGCGGGGTGGTACGGCATGAATTTCCAGAGCATGCCCGAGTTACGCTCGCCCCTCGGCTACCCCATGGTGATAGTGATTGCGGTAGTAGTGGTCGCGTTGGAGTTGGCCTTCTTCCGGCGCAGGGGCTGGCTGTGATGAGTGACGAGTGACGTACCCCTGATGCGTGAGCTTCACCCGAGCCGGGTAGTGCGGAATAAGCCGGGGTACTAAGGAGAGCTCACGCATCACGACATTACTCCCTTCGCCTCAAACAAAACGCCGGGCTTGAGGATATAGTTAACGTAGAGGCGTTCCGCGGCGCGGGATGCCGGCGGCAGAGGTAGCACCTTATGGATGAACGAGGGGCAATCGCCCTCCTCAAACAGGGTGATATTGGCGGGCTGGAGTACCTGGTCGAGAAGTACCAGGTGCGTGCCGTGCGCGCCGCCTACCTCGTGTGCCGAGATACCGCGCTCGCCGAGGACATCGTGCAGAGCGCGTTCATACGGTCGTACGAGCGCATCACCACGTTCGACGAGACGCTGCCGTTCGGCCCATGGTTCCTGCGCTCGGTGACCAACGACGCCCTCAAGGCGGCCGCCCGGCGCGAGCGCACGGTGCCCCTGGACGTCGTCTCGGCCGAGAGCGTGGCGATAAGCCCAGGCCTGGACGAGCGGCTGGAGAGTCTGGAGACGAGCGCGGCCATCAACGAGGCCATCGCGCAGCTCCCGCCCGAGCAGCGCGCCGCAATCGTCATGCGCTACTACCTCGACATGACGGACGACGAGATGTCGTCGCGGCTGGAGGTGGCGAGGGCCACTGTGCGCTGGAGGCTGCACGCCGCCCGGCACAAGCTGCGAGGTCTGCTGCCCGGCTGGCTGGGTCCGGCGGGCGAGCAGCAGGGGCACGGGCAGCCGGACACTGAGGCGGGCCCCGTTGGAGTGGCGGTGTACGCCAACCGAGGAGACACGATATGAGCAGGGCCGGCGACAAGTCGCGAATAGCACGAGCGCTGCGCGAAGACGCCGCCGAGGTCGTGCGCGCCGACCTTGACCTGTGGCCGATGGTGCGCGAGAAGGTAGCCGCACAGCGCGCCTCGACCGCGGCGCACGCCGGCGCCGGCACGATCATGGAGCACAGCACGGACCGGGTGCAGGGGACGGCGCGGGAAGGCGGCCGCAGGCCGATCCTGCACCTGAGCCTCACCGCCGCGCTGCCGGTGCTGGTGCTCGTGGTGGCGATGGTTGGTGCCTACCTGGCCCCGGCCGGTGGGCTGGCATGGCTGTCGGGACCGAGGGTACAGAACGACCCGTGCGGGCTGATCACGCAGCAAGAGGCTGACGCCTTCGTTGGCGCGCACCTCGACCAGGTGCAGTGGGAGCCTGTCCGGCCGCAGTCGTTCGCCTGCGCGTACAACGGGCAGAACGAGTCGCTCAATCTGCTGGTGGCTAGCTTTGAGACAGAGGAGCAAGCAGGGCAATACCTGAAGACCAGGCTGCAGAGCATCAGCCCGTCGAACGCCAGGGTCATGCTGCTCGAAGAGGATTTGCCGAAAGGGGCAATCGAAGTGCCCGGCGTGGCCGACGAGGCGTACGAGTCCACGATCCGCAGCCAGGGCAACACGCCCCTCTACTTCCGCCATATCATGGCAAGGCAGGGCAACACTTACTTTGTCGTGACCTGGATGACCGGCAAGGAAGAGCCGTCGTCCGAGCTAATGAGGCTGGCGCAGCGCATCTCCGAGCGCCTGCGCTCCTGGTAGTCCAACGCTTTACAACCCGGACGGGCA
>DASTEB010000381.1:0-5065 GCA_035710025.1 Chloroflexia bacterium | reverse complement strand
GACGAGGTTGCGGCGGTTGCGCCGGAAGATGCGGTCGTGGAGGAGGCACCGCCCGACGTCGTGGCCCGGCCGGGGCTGGTGATGCTGATCGTATCGCTGGGCATCTTCCTCGCCGCGCTCGACCAGACGGTGATTGTCACGGCCCTGTGGCCCATCTCGGTCGACCTCAACATCCCCGTGACCGAACTCGACCGCGCTGCCTGGGTGGTTACGGCGTACCTGCTCGGGTATACGGTGGCGCTGCCGCTCATGGGGCGCGTGGCCGACGTGTACGGGCAGCGGCGTATCTACATGATCTCGCTGGGCATTTTCCTGCTCGGGTCGGTGGCGTGCGCGCTGGCGCCCAACCTGGGGTGGCTGGTGGCCGCGCGGGGCCTGCAGGCGGTGGGCGGCGGGGCCGTGCTGCCCGTGGGCATGGCCATCGCCCGCCACATCTACGGCGGGAGGCGCGTGCCCTTCATGCTGGGCGTGCTCGGCGCGGTGGCCGAAGCGGGCGGGGTGATCGGCCCGCTGTGGGGCGCGGGCGTGATGCGCTACCTCGACGGAGTGCTGGGCGCCGAAGGGTGGCGCTGGATATTCTGGGTGAACGTGCCCCTGTGCGTGGCGTTCGGCCTGCTCATGCTCCGCACGCCCAATCTCTCCCGCTTCCCCGGCAAGGTCGACTGGATCGGCGCGGCGCTGATGGGCGCGGCTCTGCTCGCGCTAGCGCTGGGGCTGTCCACGCCGGGGTCGGTGGGCGCGTGGGCCGGGTTCAGCGCGCTGCAGCCGGGCCAGAGCGGCGACTGGCTCTCACCGCAGACAGCCGGGCTGCTCGGGCTGTCGGTAGTGCTGTTCGGGGCGTTCCTGTTGTGGCAGAGGCGGGCGGCCGAGCCGCTGGTGCCGCTCGACCTGTTCGCCCGGCGCAACTGGCCCTTCTCGGCGGCCAACCTGACCAACCTGATGGTGGGCGCCGCGCTCATCATCACGATGGTAAACGTGCCGCTTTACGTGGCGAGCGCGCTCGACGGCACGGCCGAGCAAGGTGGCCTGATGCTCCTGCGCATGACGGCGTTTATCCCACTTGGCGCGCTGCTCGGTGGGTTCCTCGGCGTGCGCGTTACGTACAGATGGATCGCACTCGCGGGCCTGCTTATCACTGCGGCGGGGTTCTGGGAGATGCACGGGTGGACCGTCACTTCGGCCGACGACCCGCTCACCTGGCTGGGCCTCGGCCTGAACGGGTTCGGGTTCGGCCTGCTCATATCGCCCGTGACGGCGACGGCGCTGCAGTGGGGCGGGCTGCGGCGGGCTGCGCTGTCGGCCGCGCTGGTCAACCTGGCGCGCATGGTAGGCATGATGGTGAGCCTGTCGGCACTGACCACGCTGGGCCTGCGCCGCTTCCAGGAGCTGATGGCCCCGTTTCCCGCGCCGCTGTTCGCCGACCCCGGCGAGTCGGCCGAGGCATTCGCGCAGCGGCAGGAGCAGTACGCCGCGGCCTACAAGGCCGCCTCGCTCGATGTGTACACGACAGGCTTCCTGATCGCCGGGGTGCTCTGCGTCGTGGCTATCGTGTTTGCGATATGGCTGAGGCCGAAGCCCGGCTCTGACGTGGAGGCCGGGCCGATCTTCTAGGGGACGGGCCGCCGGGGAACCGGGGAGGGCTGGCCGCCCGCTGTTGGCGTAGGCGTTGTACGGTTTGCGCTACGCCGCGGGCGGCTGCCCTTTGTCCCCGGTTCCCTGGCACCCGGGTCTGTAGCGAGGTTACGGCGAGAGGAACACCGTCGGGTTAGACGTGTGGCGGATATCGCCGTGGCCGCCCGACCCGGTCGCGCTGTACTGGCGCAGGAACTCACCCATGATGCTCCAGTGCGACTCCTGAGGTACGTAGGGTGTAGGCGTTGGCGTGCCTGGCCCGGGCGGCGGCCCAGGGTTGGGCGGGGGCTGGTTGGGGTGGCATACGATGTCTACGTCGGTGATCCTGAACCACCCCAGCGCGAGCAGGTGGAACTTGGTGTTGCCTCCACTGTCCGCTATGTTGTCTGCCTCGAATATGGGCACCAGGTATTCGCGGTTAAGCATCAAGGGCGTGATATCCTCGAAGTACTGGCACGTTGAATTGGTCGTGCCCGTCGAGCCCAGGATCCACCACCAGTCGTCCGGTGCCGCGGGCCACTCGAGGGCGGGCCTGGTGAATTCCCCGCGCAAGTCATCGGGTTGCCCCTGCCAGTACATCGTGGGACCTATGCCGCGGAACTCGTCAGGATAAGGCGGGCACCACTCGGCCCACTGCTGCCGGGTCTGTACGCCGGGGTTGAAGCCGCACATCAGCCACACGTTCACTACGTCGCTCGACTCCCCGGTGCCGTTCCAGTTCACGTAGCCCCAGTTGCCCGACCCGCGGGAGGTGCTGCCCTGGATCAGGGTATACTCCCGCCCAACCTCCAGGTTGCTGATGCTCGTGGTGTCGGTGAAAAACCCGATGGGTATGACGCCCACTTCCATCATGCTGCTCGTCGCCACGCCCATGAAGGCGGTGGCCGAGGCGACCGCGCTTATGTCCGAGTGGCCGAATATCGCCATGAAGTAGGCCCCGGTGTGTGCGCGCGCCCGCACGATTATGCCTTTCGCACCGTAGGTCCAGGGCACGCGGTTGTTCTGGCCCACCTTGCAGGGGTTCGCGCCGCCGCACCCTCCCTGCCCCGAGCCGACCGAGACGATCTGCTTGGCCTCGTTCACGAAGTAGGCCTCGAGGTCGCCGGAGTTGGCGTTGGTGTTGATGCCGTGCTTGAAGGCGTAGGTCTCGATGGCGTTGAGGATGGCGTTCTCCTGCCCGGCCGAGCCGTCCACGTCGGAGGGGTTATTGTGGGCCATGTCGATGTAGAAGTCGAGCATGAGCCGCGTGCCCGCAAGGGATGCCCCGTCGGCTGCGTTCTGCGCCTCCCTGCGCTGCCCGTACATCGACCCGCCGTCGATGGCCAGCCCGACCATGGCGAACAGGCCGAGCATCATCAGGGCCACGATCGCCAGAGTTTGCCCCCGTACCACGCCGCGCCTGCGCGTTAGGGGAGCGCGCCTGCCCGCGACCTGTGCCGAAGGGTGGGCGCGTACCTTTCTCACTATGTTTTCCATTGCTGTCGCTCCTCTATGGTTCCTGCCGGACCAGACCTGCTCAGGGTGCGCCCACGCACTGGCCGTTCTGTCCGACCTGGCCGGTGATCAATTGCGAAGCCTGCCGGGTGATAGGGATGCTTCTCATGCCGAGGAAGCCCGGCAGGAAGAGATCGTCGAGGTTGTAGGTCACGCGCACTGTAATGGTGCGGCCGGGGCAGCGGTCGTGGCAGGCGGCCCCGTGGCCGTCGGTTGTCACCGCGATCTGTGCGAGGTCCTGGTCGCCCCGCTCGACGGCGAGGCCGCGGTCCTTAGCCACGCGCCTGACGCGCTCCTGTATCGATACCCACTGGTCGACGGTGAAGATAGAGCAGTATTGCTGGCCGGGCTCGGCGTCGCGGTCGGGGTAGATGGCGGCGTAGGCTGCGCCCTCGCCCGCCATGTTGGTCACCACCGTGGCGGTGTAGAATGCCCGCCCGAAGTCGACTGCGGCGGCGAGCACCATGCCGAGGATCAGGCTGACAAGGGCCATCTCCACTATTGC
Source organism: Chloroflexia bacterium (assembly GCA_035710025.1). Taxonomy (GTDB): domain Bacteria; phylum Chloroflexota; class Chloroflexia; order QHBQ01; family JADMIH01; genus JADMIH01. Next base: position 1,434 of record DASTEB010000381.1, on the reverse strand, counting down.
CTGGCCGCGGCTCTTACGCCTCCGGACCGCGTCGCGTGCGCTTGCTCTTCGTATTCGTGCTGTCATGTTTGTCCTCCCTGAGCTCCTGGTTCCTGACTCCTGGTCACGTACAAAGGCGGGTTATGGGCGAGGCCTGACCCTCGCCACGGCAGACGCCGCCCACGCACCTATCTGCATTCAAGCTGGCCGGTCACGACGGGCACTCCGGATTTGCTGTCGCTTGTGTAGCCCGGCGCGGTCGCTATCACGTCAATGGCGATTGTGTCGCCCACGCGGTACGCGCCGGGCGGGCAGCCGTCGTAGATGCCCACGTACCACCACGACAGGGGCACCGTCACGTAGGGCACGGGCAACCCGTTGAGGTAGGCCGACACGATCACGTTCGCGTTCGAGACGGGCCTGCCCGCATAATCCACCACGTTGACCTTCACGCTGAACTTGTCGCCGTTGCTCGGCCTCTTGTACGCCTCGATGCTGGCGATTCGCAGGGCAGCCGGGGTAGGTGTCGCCGTGACGGTGGGCGTGGCGCTCGGCTCGGGCGTCGGGCTTGGGCCGGGCGTATGGGTCGCGCCGGGGGTGGGCGAGGGGGGCGGAGGCGGGGGCGTGTAGCTCAGGTCGCAGGGCGCCGGCGGGGTGTCGCCGTTCTGCATGATGGTGCGGGCCGAGCGCATGCGCACGTCGATCCCGTTGGGCGCGAAGGCGCTCAGCAGGGGTGTAATGAAGCGGAACCTGTAGGCCGCCTCGACCACCACGCGGTTGCCCTTGATGATGGCCTGGGTGTCGTAGGGCACGGGCGTGGCGGGGTTGGGCACGATGGGCACCGAGTCGCCCCGGTCGTACCATACCGCTACGTCCATCTCGCCGGGGTTCATGCCCCAGACCTTATCGCGGGTCTTGTCGGTCACATTGCACCCGGCGGTGTCGACCACCTGCGAGGACGAGTAGAGGCGGCCGCCTGCCTGGGCGGTCTGGGTGGCTGCCGGGGCCGAGATGACGTCGCGCGGGCGCACGATGCCGTAGCGGCTGCCCTCCTGGGCGGCGTTGGACACGACACTGTAGACGAACAGGAGGCGCGAGCCTTCCATGATGCCCAGCAGCAAGAGGAACAGGAAGACGCTTATAAGCGCGAACTCCACGAGGCTCTGGCCGCGCCGTCTCGCCCGCGCGCGTCCACTCGTGGGAACTGATAATTGAGACATTGTGAGTACCCAAAGAAGAACGCCGACTGCCGCCACGGGCGCGCCCGCCGCGTGGACATGTAGCCCGGCACGAGTATGTTTGTCGCCGTCTGTATGCTCATTCCTGGCCCCCTCCAGGCGCTCCTGGCCGCCTGAAGCTAGAGGGGCCGCGACCACCGCCCGCGTATCGCGAGCAGCTCTGCATACAGGCTGACCCGCGCCGAGAGAGACGAGCAATGGACAATTGCATCGCCGC
>DASTEB010000380.1:0-4333 GCA_035710025.1 Chloroflexia bacterium | reverse complement strand
CTTCATGCTGTTCTGGAACGTGATCGGCTCGGCGGTGGTGCTGGGATTGGTGACGTTCCGGCGGCTGCGCGACGGCTACCTGCGCTCGCTGGCCTTGCTGGTGGCGGGCGTGGCGCTCATGCAGGTGTTCTTCTCGTACGGCGACCTCGGGCTGACCTACTCGCGCTCGATGATCTTCCTCGGGTGCATGCTGGGGATGCTGGCCGTGCTGCCGAGGCTGGCGGAAGAAGCGCTAGAAGCACCACCCGAGCCTGACGTCGCCGCGAACACCGAGGGGCGTCGCGTTAGAAGGCATAGGGCAACGGCGCCCGCAAGAGGGCTGTCCGGATGAGCATCCTGCGGCGGGCGCTGGGCAATACGGCGATCATGCTGGTCGCACAGCTGATCACCTGGACGGCGACGCTCATCACGACGGCCGCGCTCGGAGCGTGGCTCGGGGTGGCCGACTTCGGCGTGCTGTACCTGGCGATGTCGATCAGCCTGCTGTTCGCCGTGCTGGTGGAGTTCGGGCTGAACCAGCAGCTTGTGCGCGCCATCGCGCGCGACCCCGGCGTGGCCGGGCCGTACCTGGTCAACGCGCTGGCGATCAAGCTGACGCTGGCGCTCGTAGCGTACCTGATAATCCTCGGCCTGAATTACTGGTTGGGCTACGATCCCAAATCGGGCCTTGTGATCGCGGTGTACTCGCTGATCCTGGCGTTCAACGGCATCGCGACCACCTTCACCGCTGTGTACCAGGGGATGCAGCGGGTGGCGTTCGCGGCGATCGGCACGATCGTCGAGAAGGTACTGGTGAGCGTGCTGGCGATACTGCTCCTGTGGCTCGGCTTCGGCGTGGTGACGATGGCGGCGGTGTTCGTGGTTGGAGCGGCGGCGGGCGCGCTGTGGCAGGGGTTGTGGCTGAGGCGGGTGGCGCATTTCGAGTTCCGCCTTGACCGGGCGGTAATAGGCACGCTGGTGCGTAACGCGATCCCCTTCTTCGCCTACTGGGTGCTGGGATCGCTGTACTACCGGCTCGACACGATCCTGCTGTCGAAGATGACGGGCGACGAAGTGCTGGGGTGGTACGGGGCGGCCTACCGGCTGTTCGATACGCTGGTGTTTCTGCCCAGCATCATCTCATCGGCCATCCTGTTCCCTATCCTGTCGCAGTTGTCCACGCAGTCACGTCCGGCGCTGCAGCGGGCCATGAGCAAGGGGCTGGACACCATGCTGATCGTGGGCGTTCCGATCTGCGTGGGGCTGTTCACGCTGGCCGGGCCGATCATCGGCCTGATCTACCGCAGGGCGGAGTTCGTCGAGGCGGTCCCGGCGCTGCAGTGGCTGGCGGTGGGGTTGCTGTTGCTTTATGTCAATTCAATTCTGGCCGTCACCATCATCAGCCTGAACCAGGAGAAGAAGATGACGCTGGTGGCGGGCCTCGCGCTGGTGCTCAACCTGGGGCTGAACCTGGCGCTGATCCCGCGCTTCCAGCACGTGGGCGCGGCCTCGACTACGGCGGCGACAGAGGCGTTCATACTGGTCTACCTGCTGGTGGTGATGCCGCGAGACTTGCTGTCGAGGTCAACGCTGGGCGTGTTTGCCAAGGCGGGGGTGGCGTCGGCGGCGATGGCGCTCGTGCTGACGGCGCTGCAGGGCCAGAGCCTGCTGCTGCTCATTCCGCTGGGCGCGGCAGTGTACGCGATCGTGGGCATCGCGCTGCGGCTCGTGCCGGTGGAAGATTTTCGCATGATCGGGGCGGCGCTCGGGCGGCGCGGTCGCGTGGCCGAGGCGGAGGAGACGAAGGCGTGAGGGAAGGGCTGGTCCTGGCGCTCGTGCGCTACCTGACCAACCGCGTGGTCGCCTGCGTCCCCTTTCATTCCGTGCGCTATGCGTGGTACAGGCGGGCGTTGGGGATGCGGATTGGCGCGGGGTCGGCCGTACTGATGGACCAGTACATCTACATTCGCGGGCGCGCGCGTCAGGGGGTGCAGGGCATCTCCGTAGGGCGGCGCACGGTAATCAACCAGCAGTGCGTGCTCGACGGGCGGGGCTGGCTGAGCATCGGCGACTACGTGGACATCTCGCCGGGGGTGTGGATACTGACCGACAGCCACGACATGAACGACCCGCAATTCCCCGAGGTGCTGGCCCCGGTCAAGATCGGCAACCACGCGTGGATAGGCAGCCGGGCGCTGATCCTGCCGGGGGTGACGGTCGGGGAAGGGGCGGTCGTCGCGGCGGGGGCGGTGGTCAGGAGCGACGTCGAGCCTTACTCCGTGGTTGGCGGCGTGCCCGCGCGGCCGATAGGCAAGCGCAAGAGGAGGCCTGAGCCGCGCAGGCGGGTCTACAGGCCGCTGTTCGAGTAGTGATAGGCCGATGAAGCTGCTGTTCCTGTCGCCCTTCCTGCCAAGCCCGCCGCGCTCAGGCGGGCCGCGCCGCATCCACGGACTGCTCGCCGAGCTTGCCCGGCGTCACGAGGTGTCGGTGCTCGCCTTCACCGCGCCGGGCGAGGACGTCGAGGCGGGTGTCCGGGCAACACGGGAGTACGCCGCGGAGGTGGTGACGGTAGAGAACGACCGCCTCGACCGGGCGCTCGAGTGGAGGCGCAAGCGGACGATACAGCTTCGCTCTCTGTTCCGGTTGCAGAGCTACGAACGGCTGACCTACCACCAGCCCGCGTTTCAGCGCGCGGTCGACAGGATGGCGGCGCGGGGCGAGTACGACGTCGTCACGACGGAGTTCGCGCAGATGACGGGCTACCGCCTGCCGCGCAGCGCACGGCTCGTGTTGGACGAGCACAATATCGAGTACGACATCCTGCGGCGCACGGCATCGGCCGAGCGGCTTTCGGTGCGCAAGCTGTACAGCTGGGCCAACTACCTGAAGCTAAGGCGCGAGGAGCGCGCGGCATGGGGGCAGTTCGACGGGATCACGCTCACGTCGGACAGGGACGAGCGGCTGCTGAGGCGCTACGCTCCGGAGGCGCGCACGGCTGTCATCCCGAACGGGGTGGACACCGAGTACTTCCGGCCGGGACCGGGGCCGGCAGAGCCTGGCTCGATACTGTTCTTCGGGGCGATCAACTATTACCCCAACACCGAGGGGCTGTTGTTCTTCCTCGACGAGGTGTTTCCGCGGGTCAAGCGGGAGCACCCGGGGGCACGGCTGTGGATCGTGGGGCAGCAGCCGCCGCCGGCCATCACCGAACGCGCGGCGGAGGACGTAATAGTTGCGGGGCTGGTGGACGACGTGCGGCCGTACCTCGAACGGGCGGCGGTGGTGATCGCGCCGCTGCGCATCGGCGGGGGAACGCGCCTGAAGATCGTGGAGGCTATGGCGATGGGCAAGCCGGTCGTGGCGACGCGCATCGGCGCCGAGGGTCTGGATCTTGCCCACGGCGAGGACATCCTGCTGGCCGACACGGCGGACGTCTTCGCAGGGCAGGTATCACGAGTGCTAGGGGACGAGGCGCTCGCCCGTCGGTTGGGCGAAGCAGCGCGACAGAGCGCGGTGTCGCGGTACAGCTGGCGGGGCGCGGCCGAGCGGCTTGAGCGATTCTATGAGCAGCTTCCGCATCCCTCGGCCTCGCGGCGGGTGCCGTCGTCGCGCCGCCGGGAAGCGAACGCCGCGGATTCGGGTTAGCGTGGGGCGCATATCGCGAGCCGCGACTCGCGGTTGGTGTATACTTGGGCCGGTCGGTACATTGTTGGAGCGGTCCGCTGATACTGCGGCCAAACCGGCATGATGCAGGCCGGGCGACTACTTTAGGGGAGGTTGGGTCATGATGAGAACCGTTCACAACATGTGGAAGCGCACCGGCCTCGTGCTGGGCGCGGTTATTCTCGCCTGCGGGTTCGCGGGCGCAGGCTCCGCAGCCGCGGCGCCGCTCGGGCAGGAGGGCACAGGCACAATTACCGGGCAGGTTCTGAGCCTGGACGACGTTGCGCTGCCCAACGTGAAACTGGCGGCGTTCAACCAGCCGCAGGAGGTGCAGAACCGCACGCCGCTGGCCGAGTTCCAGACCGACGCTCAGGGCCAATACTCGGTGCAGGTACCCGCGGGCACTGTTTGGGTTGAGTTCCTGACGCAGGACATCGCCGGGCGGTCGTTCTGGGGCTACTCCAACCTGCCGGTGAACGTGGCAGCGGGGCAAACGGTGACCGGGCAGGACTTCCGCGTGGCCATTCGCGTGGTGTCGGAGCCACTTCCCGTGGTGCAGCAGCCGCCCGCGGTCGAGGCGCCCGGCATGCCGAGGACCGGGACTGGAGGCAACCTGGCGTTGCCGCTGGCGGGCGTGCTGGGGCTGGTGCTCCTGCTGTCCGGCATGTTGTACCGCCGCACCGCGCCGCGC
>DASTEB010000379.1:0-4605 GCA_035710025.1 Chloroflexia bacterium | reverse complement strand
TGGTCCAGTCGTCGCCTGTGCCGAGGGTGTCGTCCGCGCCCGCGAGGACGGCATCGATCGGGTCTTCCTTGGCGTAGGAGTTCAGGTCGCCGGTGATCAGGAAGTCGGGGTCGCCGCTGCCGGTCGGATCGGTGGCCAGCCAGTCGACCAGGGCTTCTGCCGCGGCCTTGCGGGTGAGGTTGCAGTTGCCCTGGCCGTCGCCCGTGTCGGGATCACCGACGGCGTTGCAGTCCGATCCCTTGGACTTGAGGTGGTTGACCGCCACCGTGAAGCGGGCGCCGGTAGCCACTTCCTCGAACGTCTGAGCCAGCACGGGCCGATTGAGTGTGTCCCTGAAGCGCGTGTCGTCCGAGGAGTCAAGTATCTGGTAGGCGCCCACCGGCGTCACCATGGCGGGCTTGTAGATCAGGCCGACCTTGATCGCGTCGGTGCCGATCGTGCCGGTGCTGATGTAGGCGTAGGTGCCGGCCCCGCTGATGTCGTTCAGGCCGGACACGATGTCGGCCAGAGGCTCGACGCCGGTCGTATTCTCAACCTCGTTCAGTCCGAGAACGTCGGCATCAATGCCCACGAGCGCGGACAGCAGCTTGGCGCGCTGGCGAGTCAACTCGGTGGGCTGGTCAGAATCGGCGCCGCGGCACTCTACGTTCTGCAGCGGACCGCACTTGTTGTCACGCGGATCGCCAGACGGGTAATCGAGCGTGAGGAAGTAGTTGAGCGTGTTCATCGCGGCCACACGCAGATTGCCGCCCACAGGCTCAGGCGCGGCAGGCCTGGGGTTGACCGCTGTATAGTCGGCCGGTCCCGTTGGCACGATGCGGTAGAGGCTGAAATCGAAGCCGAGCACACCTATCGTGTTCTGCACTGTATCGCCGCCCCTGAAAAGGTTGTTCAGGCTGAAGGGCTGGCCGTTGGGGTGGCGCAGGGTGGGCGGGTTCGATGCGGACTGTGCATCGTCCAAAGTGATCCGCCGCAGGCTATTCGCTAGCGCGCGAGCCTGGGCAGGTGCGCCCGGTTCTTCGATGCTCGTAGGTGAGAAGGCCCGTGTCTCGCCGTCAAGTGGCAGAGCCAGCACGATCTCTCCGAAGCGGTCGTAGTTGAAGTATTCGGCGATAGTGAGCGCCTGGGGAAGCCTGACCAGCATTCCTTCGAAGCGCTCAGGGTACGTGAGGCTCTCGAAAGGCATCGTGACATCAGTGGCCGTCACGCTGCCCGTGCCGCAAGGCACAATATTCGTCACGGGTGCGGTGTTGCTGTTCGAGCCGTTGAGCGCTGTCTGGTTGAAGCGCTCGCGGGCATAGCCGGTCACGCGGACCACATCCCCCACGCTAACGGTGTCCGCGCTGCCGGTGAAGACAAAGATGCCGTCTGATGTCTCAGTGTTGGCGTCGCCGGTCAAGTCCTGCAGGTAGAAGCCGCTCGCGCTCGCACCGCCCTCGAAGTCACCGACGACCACGCCCTGGGTGGTCACGTTGCCCGTGATCGCCGCGCTAAGGCCGCTGCCCTGGATGCTGTAAATCGGGGTGTAGGCAAGCTCGCACACATTGCCGGTGCTGAAGTCCCAGGCGTAGTTGGCGGCCATGTTATCAGGCGGATCGAACGCGTCCTGGTCCGTCACCTGGGCCGCAACGACGGTTACCGTGCAGCTTTCGTTGTTCGCGAAGTTGCTGTCCGGATTGAGCGTGAACGTGGTGGGTCCGCCGCTGACTGCTGCGGTGTGCGATCCGCTGGTACCGCATGAGATCGAAAACCAGCTGCCGCTGACGTTCACAGGCTCGCTGAACGTCACCTCGATGTTCGCATCGAACGCGATGCCGCCAGCACCATCCGCCGGGTTGGTAGTGGATACCGCAGGAGCATCGTCACCGTGGCGACCAAGGCCACCGAACGTATTGGTTGCATATCCGTCCCATTCAACAGACGGGTCGAAGGCATCGCCGCCGTTAGTGTCGCCTGCCTCGATACTCAACTTGCGGCGTAGAGTGTTGTCGGCGGTGCTTGTGTCTCCCGTACCCCACTCCGTGCCCGGGTCGAAGCCGATCTGGCCGATCACATCCACGACCACTGCGCCCTTGCGCAGCACCACGGCGTCGTCGCCGTTGAAGAAGCCTGAGCCGTTGGTCTGGTCGGCCTGGGCGAGGATCGCAGGGTCAGCCGAGCTTTGGGCGAGCACGAAGACGTCGCCGTTGGCAACCGAGCCGGTGAGGTTGATTGTCAGCCCGGCCACAGGGTTGCCGTTGAAGTGCATCTGCACATTGTAGCCGTTCGCCGCGAGGTCTATGGGTGAGCCGGTGCCGTTGTAGATCTCGAGCGCCTTGTTGTTGCTGGTGCCCTCGATGTATTCCGAGAAGAACAGCTCGGTGGGCGCCGCGCTGGTGGTCCGCAACCCGCTCGCGGGCAGTGCCGCCAGTAAGAGAGCCAATACCGCAATGACGTTGAGAAGCCGTTTCCGCTGCCGAAAGAATGCCACTCCTGGTGCGTTCATTCCTGTTGCTCCTTCTTGCCCCGTTCCTGCGGGCACGGGATACCCTCGTGGTTCGAACCGTGCAACCGCTGCAAGAGTCATAGCACGAAAAGGCCGCTGCTAATGAGCGGTCGGGCGGGATAGTGCTTTGTTCGGTTGCGGCCGTGCTCCTCCGGTACGGCTGCCGAAGTCTACCATTTTGCGGGGCAACAGTCAAAGCAGCAACTCTATACGCCGAAGGCCAGGCACTTGCGCGCCTGGCCTGACAGCTTCTATACCAACGTCTTGAGGCAGTGGTGTCCCGCCCTCCGCGCTGCTAGCCGCGCATCTTCGCTACCACGTCCTGCGCCAGCCGCTGCACCGGCTCCAGGTCGTAGGCCGCGCCGGGCACGTAGAAGATGAAGTACTGCGCCCCGGCGTCCATCATCGTGCCCAGCTTGTCAATCAGTTCCTGCGCGGTGCCCATGAAGTTGTGGCGGCGGTACTGCTCCAGCGTGCGCGTGTTGCCGAATGCCCGCTCGATGACACCTGTGGGCGGCTGCTGGTTCGGCCCAAGCACGTATACGTCGAGGCTTGCCGACCGGGTGATCTCGTTGTAATCGCGGCCCACGCTCTCGCAGTGCTGCCGCAGGATGTCGGACTTGCGTTTGAACTCATCCACGTTCGCCCCGGCGTAGTTGCTGTAGTCGCCGTACTTCGCCACGAGCTTGAGCGTGACTTTCTCGCCGCCCCCGCCTATCCACATGGGGATGTGGGGCTTCTGCACACCCTTCGGCTCGTTGATCGCACCCTGCACGTTGTAGAACTTGCCTTCGTAGGTGGCGTAGTCCTCGGTCCACATCGCCTTGATGATGGGCAGCGCCTCGGCCAGCATTTTGAGGCGGGTGGGGCCGTCGGGGAAGCCGTAGCCGTAGGCCCGCCATTCGTGCTCGTACCAGCCCGCGCCGATGCCGAAGTCGAGCCGCCCGTTGCTCAGGGCGTCGATAGTCGAGGCCATCTTGGCGAGCAGGGCGGGGTTGCGGTAGCCGTTGCAGCCCACCATCTGCCCGATGCGGATGCGCTGCGTGTCGCGGGAGAGGGCTGCAGTCGAGATGAAGCACTCGAAAGTGGTATTCAGCGTGGGGTCGGGCGTGGTGTGGAGGTGGTCGTACAGCCAGACCGAGTCGAAGTTGAGGCGCTCGGCTTCCCTGGCCACGCGGCTCATTGCCTCATATTGCTCTGCAGGGCCCTTAATTTCCGCCAGGTCCATGCGCCAGCCCTGGGGGGTGAAGAGGCCAAATCTGGGGTTGTCCGCCATTGTCGTTGCTCCTGGTGTAGTTTGCCTCACAAAGGGTAGTCGTAGGACGTGCATGCAAGTTGCATACCGTTGCGCGGCGCGCAAAGCAACAGGCCCTGCTTCCCCTTACAGAAGCAGAGCCTGATACGTTACTCGCAGGTTGGCGCCTCGTTCACGCAGCGCCTTGCCGCGGCGTCACGGCCGGGGCGGGTCGCAGGCTGGGAAGAATGTGTTGGCCACGATCTTGGAGGTCTGCCCCCTTGTGACGTTGTTGGCGGGTCGGAAGTAGGGTCGGTTGTCGGGCGGCACGCACGGCTCGCCGGGGCTGCCGCACGCGTACCCGCTCATCACTCCCCGCCCCACCAGCCTCTCGACGAACTCGTAAAAGGTGTGGCTCGGCGGTACGTCCTCGAAGCTCTGTCCCACCACCGGCTCTATGTATCCCGCGGCGTTCGACACGATCTTGGATAGCTGCCCGCGAGTGGCCGAGGCGTTGGTCCTGAAGTAGGGTCGGTTGTCGGGCGGCACGCACGGCTCGCTCGACCCGCCGCAAGCGTAGCCCGACATCACCTGCCTCGACACCAGCCTCTCGACGAACTCGTAGAAGGTCGAGCCGGGCGGCACGTCTTCGAAAGTCTGCCCCGTCACAGGCTCGTTGAACCCGGCGGAGTTGGACACGATCTTGGCGATCTGGCCGCGGGTGACGTTGTTGCCCGGGCGGAAATAGGCGTTATTGCCGGGGCCGCACGGCTCACCCTGCCCACCGCACGGGTAGCCCGACACGATGCCCTTGCACACCATGCAGCGCACGAACGGGTAGAAGGTGTTGGTGGGCGGCACGTCCTCGAAGGCCAGCACGCAGGCG
>DASTEB010000378.1:0-2282 GCA_035710025.1 Chloroflexia bacterium | reverse complement strand
GGTGGACCTGAGGAGACTCGAACTCCTGACTTCTACAGTGCGATTGTAGCGCTCTCCCAACTGAGCTACAGGCCCGATGTGCCTATCAAGTATACCATTCGCCCACGAGAGCGTCAAGGCCGGCAGGCACGGGACCGGCTCGGCGGCTTACTCTGTGGCTCGGCCGGGCCACAGCGGCTCAGGCACCGTGAAGCCCAGGTCGCCCTCCCAGCTATTGCGCGCCGCCACCTCGTGTACCGGTTTGCGCGCGCCCACGCCCCACCGGCCCAGCGGGTAGCCCATCGCCACCACCCCGTGCATAACCCAACCGGCGTCCTTCGGCACGCCCAGTATGTCCATGACTTCGTTCGAGTAGAAGCTCTGCAGGAACCCCGTCAGGGTAGACCCGATGCCTTCGGCGCGGGCGGCCAGCATCGCGTTTTGCAGCGCGGGGTAGATGCCGCTGCCGTCGCGGGTGCGGCCGAACCCGATCAGCAGCAGCGGGACCTCGGCGAAATGCTGCGCGAGGTGATAGCCCGACCGCGCAGCCCGCCCCTCCTTCGTGTCGAGCTTCACCATGTCCTCCAGGCTCGCGCCGTAGCCCTCCATCAAGCGCTTCATCCCCTGCAGGTACAGCGGCGCAAGCTGAGCCTTGATCTGCGGGTCGTCCACGAGAATGAACCGCCACCCCTCCCCGATGTGGGGCGCGCGAATGGCCGCATCGAGGATGCGAGCCTGCGCGTCGTAGGGGATCGGGTCAGCCTTCATCCGCCTCATCGAACGGGTCGTGTAGATCGCCTCGTAGATGTCCATCAGCCCCCTCCTCGCCGAATTGTGCTGCCGAATGCACGCTCCACGACCACCCTGGTCTGCATTCAGTGACAATTACGCAGGGGCAGCGCGAAAGGTCGCAGCCTCCGGGTCTCGGATCACTCCACGCGGAAGACCACGGTGCGGGTGAAGTTGGTGCCGTCGATCTGGTAGGCATAGCAGCCGGGGCCGCGCACTCGCGTGTAAGTCGGCCAGTTGGGCCAGGTCGTGCCGCCCGACAGCGCCGCGCCGGGGTCGAGGGCAAGCTCTCGAGCGGGGTCGGCCCCCTGCTCGAAGCGCACCTCGCCAGCCGCGTCGATGCGCCCGCCGCGAACCAGCGCCGCGCCTTTGTACACCGGGTCGGCCACCCATAGCACCTTGATGAAGTACCACCCGCCTTCCTCCATCGCCCCCTCCAGCCTGGCCGCGCCCTCGGTGCCGAAGCCCACGGGGTAAAGCGGGCCGTCGCCCAGCGCGGGGCCGAAGTCGGGGCTGACCGTCCGCCCCGGCACGACGGGGCAAGCGCCCCCGGGCGCTATGGTGGGTAGGCGCACGGGCCGGGCGCGCAAGGCGGCCCAGGCGTCGCCGGAGGGGGAGGTGGTGGGAGCGGGTGTGCCGCTCGCCGCGCCGTACAGCCGTTCGTACCGCTCGGCCCCCAGGCGCGAGAGGAGCACGTTATACGGCGGTTGGTTCTCGGGGTGCCACTCGAACACGGCCCGCTCGAAGTACTGCACCACCCGCCTCCTGTCGGTGGGCGGCTCCGGGTCGAAGAAGGCGTCGGTCAGCGGGTAGCCCTGCTGCGCAAGCCCGCCGTTGGCCCGCCAGTACTCGAGGAACACGCCCGCCACGCGCTTGCCCGTCTCGGGGAACAGCACACTCTCGCCCGGCATGACGTTGCCCCCGGGAGGCGGAGGCCCGCCGGGGAAGCGCTCGCGCAGGGCCATCGCCCCGAGCAGCGTGAGGAGCACGTCGTACGGCGAGTTGTTCTCGGGGTGCAGCTCGAACACGGCCCGCTCGAAGTACTGCACGAGGTAGGTCTTGCCGTCAATCTCGGACCGCTCCCTCATCTCGCCCGAGATCGGATAGCCCTGCTGCGGCAGACCCCCATGCTCGTCCCAGTACTCCAGGAACCGCCCGCACACCGTCTGCCCCGTCTCGGCGAAGGTGCGGCACCCGGGCTGCACAGTCTGCCCCATCAACCCGGCAAACATGAGGGCAACCAACATAAAAGCAGCAGCGACCCTGACCATACGCGAGTATATCACCCGCCGCGCAAGCCCCGCAATGCTCGGGTCGGGTCGAACACAAAGGCGCAAAGACGCAAAGGAAGAAACGAATTGAACCGCAGAGACGCAGAGAGCGCAGAGATTACGCAGAGAGTAATGGGGTGTAGCCGTTGCATCAGGACAGGTAAAGCGCAATCCCTTACAAATCTCTTCGCTGCTCCGTTCTCTCCGCGTCTCTGCGACTCATGCAACGAAACCTTTGCGTCT
>DASTEB010000377.1:0-5158 GCA_035710025.1 Chloroflexia bacterium | reverse complement strand
TTTCGGCTGCGGAAGCAGTGGTCGGCTACTGACAGAAGTGAGTTGGCGTCGGGCGGCAAGTAGATCCGGGCCACGGTGCCGCGCTTGGACAGCATCACGTCTATCAGCCCCGGCCCCTGGTGGCTGAAGCCGTTGTGGTCGTTTCGCCAGCAGGTGGAGGTCAGCAGGACGTTCAGCGAAGCTATCGACTCGCGCCAGGGCAGCTCGAGCGCCTCCTGCATCCACTTGGTGTGCTGCACGATCATCGACGCGGCGACCATGGCGAAAGCCTCGTACGTGGCGAAGAGGCCGTGGCGTCCCGTCAGCAGGTACCCTTCGAGCCAGCCCTCGCACAGGTGCTCGCTCAACACCTCCATGACCCGGCCGTCGGGCGAAACGTGCTCGTCAACCGAGAGGGTCGGCCCGACGTAGCAGCGCTTCTCCACCTCGAACACGTCGTACAGGCGGTTGGAGTGGGTCTCGTCGGGGCAGAAGAGGCGGAAGTTGGCCTCCTCGGCGTTGCGCACGAAGATATCGCGCATGTACTTGCCAAGCTGCCGGGTCGACTCGGCGCGGAAGCCGGCAGGGTTCGGCACATCGAGGGCGTAGCCGCGGAAGTCGGGCAGCCTGAGCGTGGCGAGCAGCTTGCCGCCGTTGGCGTGCGGGTTCAGGCCCATGCGCCGCAGGCCGGGAGGCGCGAGCGCCTCAAGCTCGGGGAGCAGGCGGCCGTGCTCGTTAAACACCTTCTCAGGCTCGTAGCTGCGCATCCAGGCCTCGAGGTAGGCCAGGTGCTCGGGGTTCTTGCGCACGTCGGAGAAGGGCACCTGGTGAGAGCGGAACGTGCCCTCGACCGGCTCGCCGTCCACCTCGTGTGGCCCGGTCCAGCCCTTGGGCGTGCGCAGCACGATAACAGGCCACCTGGGGGCAGCGCCGTTCGGGCCGGGCGTGGGACTGCCGCCCTCGGCGCGCGCTTCGTGCTGGATGGCTCGTATGCGAGCGTAGCAGGTATCGAGGGTCGCCGCGAATAGCTGGTGCATGCGCGGCGCGTCGTCCCCCTCGACGAAGAAGACCTCGTGGCCGTTGCCCTCAAGGAAGGCGCGGACCTCCTCGTCGGACGAGCGGCCCATGACGGTTGGCCCTGCGATCTTGTAGCCGTTGAGGTGCAAGATGGGCAGCACTGCCCCGTCGCGCACCGGGTTAAGGAAGCTGGTACTGCGCCAGGAGGCGGCGAGCGGACCGGTCTCGGCCTCGCCGTCACCCACCACGGCCGCCACGATCAAGTTCGGGTTATCGAACGCAGCGCCGTAGGCGTGGGTCAAGACGTAGCCAAGCTCGCCGCCCTCGTTGATCGAGCCGGGCGTGGTCACGCTGACGTGGCTCGGGATGCCGCCGGGCGCCGAGAACTGGCGGAAGAGCCGCCGCATTCCGGACGTGTCCTGCGTGATCTCGGGGTAGATTAGCGAGTAGGTCCCTTCGAGGTACACCTGGGCCACGATCGCCGGGCCGCCGTGCCCCGGACCCGCCAGGTAAATCATGTCGAGGTTGTGCTGCTCGATCAGGCGGTTGAGGTGCACGTAGATGAAGCTAAGAGCCGGTGAGGTGCCCCAGTGCCCCAGCAGTCGCGGCTTGATGTGTTCGGGCCGCAGCGGCTCGTGCAGGAGCGGGTTCGCCTGCAGGTATATCTGCCCGACCGTCAGGTAGTTGGCGGCCTGCCAGTAAAGCTGCATCTTCTCCAGCAGGTCGGGCGGCAGCGGCCCTTCCACCGGCTCGGCAGGCGGTTGAGGCTCACCCTGTTTTGCCTGGTCCACCTCTATCGCGCTGGATATGCTCGGGTCAAACACAAACACGGCCGCTCCTCCTTTCTTATACCGGCTAACAACTTTCAGGCAAGCCGCACGAAACGCGCCATGGCAAAATCCTACGATGGCGAGCCTGACGTTTGCGCGTTCTTTGAGACGTACTCTGCGGTATAGCGCGCTATCAGCGCCGACTCGTCCACCTTGATGACGTACGCCTCGACCTCGGCCCCCTCCGCGCTGATGCGGCCGTCCATGCCGACGACGGCTTCGTTACGCCCGGGGTCGAGGCGCAGGCCGCACCACTCCATCCCGTCGCAGATGCGAGCGCGGATGCCGGCGCCGTTCTCGCCGATGCCCCCGCCGAACACGACGGCCTGCGCGCCGCCCAGCGCCGCGAGATATGCGCCGATGTACTTGCGCACGCGGTAGACGAAGACCTCTACCGCGAGCCTCGCGTGCTCGTCCTCCGCTTCGACCGACAGCAAGTCGCGCATGTCGCCCGAACGCCCCGACATCCCCAGCAGCCCCGACTTCTGGTTCAGCACGTCGTCTATCTCCGAGATGGGGATGTTCTCTTTGTCCCCGAGGTAGCTGACCAGCCCGGCGTCTATGTCGCCAGACCGCGTGCCCATGACCAGCCCCTCCAGCGGGGTGAAGCCCATCGAGGTATCGACCGAGCGCCCGTTGCGGATGGCTGTGGCCGAACAGCCGTTGCCCAGCTGCAGGGTGACGATGGTCGCCTGCTCCCTGGGGACGTCCGCGAGCTGCGCGTAGCGCTCGAGCATGTATTCGTGCGCCGTCCCGTGGAACCCGTAGCGCCTTATATTGTGGCGCTCGGTCAGCTCGCGCGGGATGGCATAGGTGTAGGCATAGTCGGGCAGGGTGGCATGGAACGAGGTGTCGAACACGGCGACCTGCGGGATGGACGGACCAAGCTCCTCCCCGGCGGCCCGTATGCACAGCACGGCCGGGGGGTTGTGGAGCGGGGCGATCTCGCCGATGTCGTCCAGCGCGTCGAGCACGTCGCCCTCGATCAGCGCCGGGGCTATGAAGCGCTCGCCGCCCGCGACGACCCGGTGGCCGACCGCGTCAATAGCCGACTGTAGAGTGCCGTCGCCGTCGACGGAAGGCACCGTATCGAGCCACGCGAAGACCTGCGCTACCGCGTCGCGGTGGTCCCGCACGCCCGCGACCTCGCGCTCCTCCCACCTGGCGGGAGCGCCGGATTGGACGGGCGAGGCGAGGGTAAACCGCACGTCGGCGTACTCGTCATCGTCGCCGATGCGGCTGACGGCGCCGCTGGCAAGCCTGCTGACGGCAGGCGGGCGGTCGCCGCCGAAGTCGACGCTCATCACGTCGAACTTCAAGGAAGAACTGCCGCTGTTCAGCACCAGAATCTTCATCGGACTACCAGTATCTCCCACTCCGGCAAAAGCCGCAAGCGAGGGCAGTGTCCGAACTGTTACGCTGTCACCGGGCGTTGATGGCGTCGAGCATCGACTGTATCTGCCCGCGGTGCTCGGCTTCGTGCTGCATCAGGTGGTACAGCGCCCACTCGGGCGTGACGTTGTAGCCGCCCCGGTCGTTCGGGACAAAGCGTGGGCGGCGGAAGTCCTCCGCCGTCATGGCGCGGTACACTTCGATGGCGCGCTCGCGCACCGCGGCGAGGAGGTCGAGGTAGTAGTCGAGCGGGTTGCCGGCGAGAGCGTAGAGCAGGCCCTGCTCGTCGCGCATGTCGTAAGGGAACAGAGTATTGACCTCGGGCGGGAAGTCGGTCAGGCCAAGCACGTCCTCGTACACCCACGACGCCTCGACCCCGGCGACGTGGTACAGCAGCGTACCGATGGTGTTGTGCCCGGCGATGGGCCGCGCATCAAGCGCGCCGGGCGGCATGTTCTCGATGGCCCTCAGGGTGCGCTCGCGGGCGTCCTGGAAGGCGGCAAGCATGTGGCCTACGGCCGGGTCGCTGCCTTCGAGCGGCGGAAGGGTGTAGTCGCGGGGGGTTTGCATGGGTCGCTCCTGTCGGGAGTTCGGGTCGCGGCGATAGCGCCAGCCCATTATACGCCCGCGGGTCGGGAGCGCCCACCGTCGCGGCGCTAGTGCGGTGTGGTGGGCACGTCGCGCTCGGTGGGCATGGCGCGTGTGGCGGAGCGGACCTCGCGATTCAGGGTGGTGGCCACGGCCACGACGAGCAGGATGGCCGTGAACACGCCGACAGTGACGGCCGCCCCGGCGTTCTCCAGCAGGAAGCCCGCGAGCACCGAGCCGAGTGGCTGCGTGCCGAAACCGAGCCAGCGGTAGGAGCTATTGACCCGCCCCTGCAGCTCGTCGGGGATAAGGGGCAGGCGGTAGCTGATCTGCACGACGCTGAACACCGGCACGGTGATGTCGATCAGCGCCCACGCGAGGGCCAGCACCGCCACGTGCGGGGCGACGGCGAAAAGCGGGAAGGCCAGCGCCAGCAGCCAGAGGGTGGAGATAGTTACCTGGCCGTAGCCGAAGCGGCGCTGGATCGTGCCCGCGAGCGCTGCGCCCGTGATCCCGCCGATCGCGCCGATGCTGAAGATAAGGCCGATGCCCGCCTCGTCCACGCCCAGCTCGCGAGCGACGACGATGACGACCAGCGTGCCGCCCACGAGCACGAAGTTGACCCCGCCCGTGACAAAGGCCATGAAGCGCAGCAGCCTGTTGGCCCACAGCCAGCTCATGCCCTCCTTGATCTCGCGCCACAGGTGCCTCTCCGGCGCGCCCGGCGCGCGCTCAACCTGGAAGTTGGTACGCACGAACACGAGCGAGATGGCCGACAGCGTGTAGGTCACGGCGGTGGAGAGGAAGGGGAAGGCTCGCCCAACGCTCTGGAAGAGGAAGCCGCCCAGGCCCGGGCCGACCATGTTGGCGACTGCGAAGGTAGCCATGTTCTGCGAGGTGGCCTCGGGTAGATGCTCGGGCTTGACGACGCGGGGCAGCGCGGCCACCTCGGCGATGTTGAAGAAGACGAAGAAGGTGCCTTCGATGAGCGCAACCGCGTAGAGGTGCCATACCGTGAGCGTTTCGGTGAACATGGCGATGGGGATAACGGCGAAACCGGCGGCGCGAATCACGTCGGACACGATCATCACGCGCTTGCGGTCCCAGCGGTCGATGAGCGCGCCGGCCGGCAGGCTCAGGAGGACGTAGGGTATGGAGAAGAGCGCGCCCACGATACCGGCCTGCTCGGGGGAGTCGGTGAGCGACAGGACGAGCAGCGGAAACACCACGTAGGACATTGTGCTGCCCAGCGTGGACACAAGCTGCCCGCTCCACAGCAGCATGTAGTCGCGGTTGCGCCAGAGCTCGCGCCGGTGTGATCGTGGCTTTTCGCGTTCAGGCAAGGAAGTGGG
>DASTEB010000376.1:0-10658 GCA_035710025.1 Chloroflexia bacterium | reverse complement strand
GCGCGAGGTCGAGGCCGCACCGTCCGTCACGAACGCGTCGGTTGTCGTGTCGACCACTCCATCGAACCCGGCGAGGCTGGCGGCCGGCAGCAGGGCGCGCTGGGGCAAAACGCTCGCTGTGCCCGAGTGCTCGCAGATGGTTTACCCCGACGGCGGCGAGGTGTGGTGCAGCCCCACTTCGGTGGCGATGGTGCTGGGCTACTGGGCGGGAGAGAGCGGGCCGTGCGAGCCGGGCGTGCGCTCGGCGGTCGCGGGGGTGTACGACCGCATATACCGAGGGCACGGCAACTGGCCCTTCAACGCGGCCTACGCTGCGAGCCGGGGCATGGAGGCCTACGTCACCCGCTTCACCGGCCTGGCCCAGGCCGAGGAGTGGATCGCGGCGGGCGTTCCGGTGATCATGAGCATAGGCTGGGGCCGCGGACAGCTTTCGGGAGCACCTATCGCATCGAGCAGCGGCCACCTGCTCGTGCTGGCGGGCTTCGACGCGCAGGGCAACCCCGTGGTGAACGACCCCGCCGCCCCGAGCGATCAGTCGGTCCAGCGCACCTACCGCCGCGCCCAGTTCGAGCGCCTGTGGCTGGCGCGCTCCGGCGGCACGGCATACGTAATATACCCCGAGGGCCATGCGGTGCCCAGGTTGTAGCGCCTGCCCACACCATAATCTGTAACCAGGCTACAGGCCCCCACCGCAAGGAGGGGCCTGTTCCGTTCGCGGGGCGGCACGTCCCTTGCCGTATGCGTTGGAGAGCGCGCGGCCGCGGCGTAACGCGAGCGCGGCTGTATGCGTAGAATACCACGCAGAACACGCGGAGCGCGCAGGAATCGTACATCATAGAGAGGATGTAAATGGACGAAAAAGCACGTTTTGGCTCGTACGAACCGTACACACAGCCAGGAGGAACGCCCATGAGATGCCCGATTGACGGCACCGAATTGAAGATGGCCGACCGGCAGGGCGTGGAGATTGACTAGTGCCCGCAGTGCCGCGGCGTATGGCTCGACCGCGGTGAGCTTGACAAGATCATCGAGCGCGCGGCCACGGTCCTTCCCGCGACACCGGTGGCACGCCCCCAGGACGCACCGCGACCCGAACAACACCAGTCTCGCCCGGGCTACGAAGCGCCCCGCCGCAACGACGACCGCGACCGGTACGATGACGACGACCGCTACGACGACGACCGCTACGGGCGCAAGCGCAAGCGCCGCTCCTTCCTGGACGACATCTTCGACTTTGACTGAGCAGCCGTGGGCGATCGTCGCGCAGGGATAGACAAAAGAAACAGGCTCCCGGGACGAACCGGGAGCCTGTCCTGCAGTGTGTGGGTCAGGTTAGTTGCCGCAGGGAGCGACGTTTCGCCAGTTGACTACCGTGTCGTTCACCGTCTGCGTGCCGTTCGAGCCGTACGCAACCGTCAGCAGGCGGTTGCCAAGCTCCTCGCACGAGGCGCCTTTCTCCACGTAGTCCCAGCTGCCGAGGGCGTACTTGTACTCAAGCTGCAGCCCTTCCGGCAGGCTGAGCGTGACTGTCCAGTGGGTCGCGTCCACGCGGGTCAAGGGATTTGCACCAGGATCCCACTGGGGCATAGGCGGCGGGAAGCTGCCCGCGATGTGCACGGTGCGGCCGGTTGAGTCGGTGGTTGCGGGCACCGTCACATTGAAGGTGACGGTAACCTGTCTCGGGTTGGCCGTGCCCGCTACCTCGTTCGAGTTGCCCGAGCGGTTCCACGACGTGTCGACCGCCCGGACGACGTAGTAGTAGGTAGCACCGGTCAGCACGTCGGTGTCGACGTACTCGGTCGAGGCCGCGCCAACGCTCGCGATGAGCGTGTAAGGCCCGCCCGCCGTGTCTCCGCGCAGTAGCTCGTAGCGGTCTACCGCGACGTTGTCGCTGGAGGGATCCCAGCCGAGCGTGACCGAGCCTGCGCTCGACTCAACCACGTGCAGGTTGGCGGGCGTGCTCGGCGCCTCGACGTCACCCGACGAATTGACCGTAAGGTCGCCCGGGTTGGAGGGTGTTCCGGTGAACGGCCCGCTCAGGTCAGCGTAGAACCAGTCGCTGCCCGCGGTTGTGCTGTAGCGGTATACATAGTCGAACGTGCCGACCTGCTCCGGCAGGAAGCTGGCCATGAACTCATCGTTATTTCCTGCGTCCACGTTGAACACGGCATCCACCCAGGTCCAGTTCGGGTTGCCGTCGGGGGCGCTGCCCACGGGGCCGTAGCCCGCCTGGGCGATCAGGCCCTCGGTCGGGCCGGGCTGGTTGGTCACGCCGTCGATCCACACCTGGCCGTAGATGTTGCCCGTACGGTTGACGGTGCTGATCATGTGGGCCATGTCGGGCGGCCACTGCAGGTTGGCCCAACCGATGGTGTAGTGCGGCAGGGCCGAGACCTCGTTGCTCCAGCCGCTCTCGTTGCCGAGCGCGTCTACAGAAGTGACCACGTAATAGTACGTCTTCGCGTTCTGCAGGCCGGTGTCGGTGAAGCTGTCGCCGGCCGTCGAGCCGGCTAACACGTACCCACCGCCGCTGAGCGGGCTGCGGTATACGTTGTAGCTCGCCGCGCCCGGTACGGCCGCCCAGCCCAGGGTAGCCTCGCCGTCGCCCTCGTCGCTCACTGAGATAACGGGTGCGGCGAGAGGCGTGATGTCCTGGCCGGCGTTCATCAGGTAGATAGCGACGCCCAGCGCGGGAAGGTTGGCCGCGAGGCTGCCGCCCGCGGACGTTGCCGAGCCGCCGCCGAGCGCGTCGGTGAACGACACGCCGTCGCGCAGGTAGCCGGCCAGCGGGATTGTCAGCGCCTGGGCCGCGCTCTCGTGCCGGTTTACTGCGACGATGGCCACGTTGCCCTCGGTCTTCATGCCGTAGCCCATCGTGCGGTTGGCGTCGTCGGTGAGCAGGAACTCAAGCTCGCCGTCGCGCAGTACGGGGTTGGCCGCGCGGATCTGAGCCAGCTGCGCGTAGTAGGCGCGCAGGGCCGCATCGCCGCCGGGGTTGGCGTCGCCGCCCAGCAGGTCGTTGAGCCAGGGGAAGGTGCGGCGGTCGTCGGGATCGTCGTCGCCCGTCACGCCCGCTTCGTCGCCGTAGTACACGGTGGGGGCACCGGGGATGGTGAACTGCACCGCGGCCGCCTGCCGCAGCTTCTGCTTGCCCGCGGCCACGTTTTCGGCGTTGAACTCGCGGTTCTCGCGGTTCCTCTGGTCGGGTGTGCCGGTCCACGACAGGTTCCACAGTATACGCTGGGTGTCATGGCTGTCCATGATGTTCATCAGCGTGTAGTAGGTGGCGTCGGGGTAGTCCTCGCGGACCGAGTTGAGCTTGCGGGCGAACAGCGATGGGGGCTGGTTGTACTGCCCGTCGTCGGCGAAGCCCTTGTTGTCCACCTGGCCGAAGAAGCCGAGGATGGCGTTGCGGAAGCGGTAGTTCATGCCCGTGTCAGCCTGGTCGCCCTGCACCTTGGGCAGCATTTCGTCCTTCTTCCACAACTCGCCCACGATGATGGCTTCGGGGTCGTTCTCCTTCACCACGTCGCGGAACTCGCGCCAGAAGTCGGCCGGGAAGGAGCTATCGCCCATCACGTCGAGCCGCCAACCCGAAGCGCCCCTGTCGAGCCAGTACTCGGTGACGTTGTTCGGGGCGGCGTAGAAGAGGTCCTTCACCTCCTGCAGGTTCTTGTTGAGCACCGGCAGGCTGTCGAAGCCGAACCACGCGGCGTAAGTAGCAGAGTTGGCCTGGCCGTTATCATCCACGCACGGGCCGCCCGCCTGCGGGGTGAAGTAGAACCACGAACGGTACGGAGAATCGACGCTCTCGCACGCGCCGAGCGTGGTGAAGTGGCCGTAGCGGTCGAAGTACTTGCTGTCGGACGACACGTGGTTGAACACGCCGTCGAGGATGATGTGCATCCCGCGCTCGGCGGCGTGGCGCTGCAGGTTGTCCCAGTCGCGCTGCGTACCGAAGAACGGGTCGATGTTGTAGTAGTCCTGCGTGTCGTAGGCGTGGTTCGAGGCGGCGTCGAACACCGGGTTGAAGTAGATGGTGGTGATGCCCTGCGCCTGCAGGTAGCCGAGCGCCTGGTCCACGCCCCTCAGGTCGCCGCCGAAGTAGTCGCGTCCGCGTGGGATCTCGCCGCACGCCTCGGGCGGGTTCTCGTAGTGGCGGCAGTAGCCTTCGGGCAGCGCCGACCATGCCTTCTTGATGATCTGCTCCAGCGTGTCGGTGGGGTAGCCGTAGCGAGGCTCGTTGCCTTTGGGGTCGTTATTGGGGCGGCCGTTGCGGAAGCGATCGGGGAAGATCTGGTACACGACCGCGTCCTTCATCCACTGAACCGGCTCGAACGCGGGGTCGAACACCGTGATGGCGTAGCTGTTGTCCCGCACGTCGTCGGTGACCTGGCCCCAGCCGCCGTCCTTGAAGTTGTCATCGTCATAGTAGTCGACGTCGCTGCCGTCGGTCACGATGAAGCGGTAGTACAGGGTGGTAAGCTGGCTCGGGGTGACTGCGGCCTCCCAGTAGTCGCACGTATCGGAGGCCAGCGCGGCATCGTAGCAAGTAACGTCGGACGCCACGACCTGCATCGGCAGGAGCGACTCGTTGGAGGTGGCCGTGTTATACACGCGCGCCCGAACGCCCGTCACGTCGTTGTGGAAGGTGCGGAAGCGCAGCGTGATCTCAGTGCCGGGGTTGGTCGCGCCGAACGGCTGGCGGTAGACAAGGTCCTGCGAGTTGTGGCCCAGTCCGTCCCACTCCACGTTGTTGTCGGGGAAATGGCCGGGGCCGGTGATCGTCAGGATGTGCGTGGTGACGTTGTACGAGAACGTCATGAGGGCGTTATTGAACGGCACTGCGAAGGGTATGTTGGCGCCGTTCGGTTCGCCATTCTGGCCGTAGTTCTCGTCCCAGCTCTCGTTGTGGGCTACCTTGGTCTCGTAGTTGCCCGCGGGCAGGGCGGTCGTCTCGAAGGTGTAGATGCCGTTCTCGTCAGGGTCCTGCAGCCAGGAGCGCAGGCAGTCGGGCTGCCAGTCGCCGGGGCAGCCCATCTCCGACTGGAAGCTGCCGGGCGCGACGGCGATTGCGGCGTTCCTGTTGCTGGTGATCCAGTGGGACTTGTGGTCGTAGTAGAACTTGACGGACGTAGCGTCCGGCAGGTTCAGTGAGATGTTGGCGCCGTTCTGCTGGGCGTTGCGACCGTAGTTCTCGTCCCACGAATTGTTCAGGGCCGCCTTGTACTCATAGCTGCCTGCCGGAAGGAAGTTGAACGCACCTTGCCATACGTCGTCGCTCGATTCGTACGACAGGTGAGTTGCGGCGCAGGCGGGATCCCAGTCGCCGCCGCAGCCAAGCTCCGACTGCAGGCTGCCCGCGATGGTCACGGAGGTGGGGTCGGGGGTGTGGTCGGCCAGGGCCGTACCGGGTGTCAGCACCGCCGGTAAGCCCTGCAACATCAGGCCGAGGAGGACCAGCGCGCCAAGCACGCGGGCCCTGCGTGATACCTTGCTCATGTGGGGGTGCTCCTTCTTGTTCACTGGTTCTTCTATCGCTGCACTCCAGCGCAAGGGCGTGGCTGCATGGCCGCTGCTACAGCGTCGTGGGTGCGCCCCTGCGTCAAGCCGGGAGAAATTGTCTTATTGCGCGCCCTCTCTAGAAAATGCAATAGAGTATACCAGCAGCAGCCGCGATATGGATAGGGATAGTAGGCAATCTGCTCCACGAATTGCCGGGGCGTGCGTAAGCTACCCCCCGAACGCCCGCAACAGCCAGGCCACGACCAGTCCGGCGAAGGCGCGCGCGAACCACGACACGCGCGGGTCGCGGTAGGCCAGGTACAGCGCGTACACCTCGGTATTCAGCCCGCGCGCCTTCGCTTTCCAGGTCCGTATGAGGCTCAATCGCCGGTACTCGTGCATGGAGCGTGCCCGCATGACGCATTTCTGGACAGCCAACTTCGGCGGCAACCGAGTATGGGTCTTGACAACCTGACGATATGCGTATATACTCCTATTTCATGAGCAACGAGTCGGATGCGCCAACCGAAGCTACGGTCAATTTCGCCGCGATGTGTGCCAACTTCAATATTCGCAAGGCCGCGCGAGCCGTTACGAGTTTCTACGACGCCATGCTGCAGCCAACCGGCATGCGCTCGACCCAGGGGACGCTGTTGATGGCGCTTTCGCTTGGGGGCTCGATGACAATCTCGCGGCTCGCTGAGAGTCTGGTGATGGACCGCACCACTCTGGCGCGTGACCTCAAGCCGCTCGAGGAGCAGGGCCTGGTCCGCATCGCGCCCGGCGCCGATCGGCGGACGCGGCAACTGGAATTGACCAAGGCCGGCCGTGACAAGCTGCGCGAGATCATCCCGCTGTGGGAGCAGGCCCAGGCTAAGATCATTGGGGCGGGGCTGGGGCAGGACCGTTGGAGACAGTTGCACAGAGAACTGCAGGAGGTGATCCGTCTGGCCCAAGAGTAGATGTCTTTTTATTTGGCGCATTAGGAGTATATACACGTAACGACAAGACCAACATGTCAACGTCTATGACCGCGACCAACTACGAGACAAGGAGGCAAACAGATGCAATCAGCAACCCTATCCCCCGGCCGGCGTAAGCTGCTACTTACGACCCATATAGCAGCAACCGTCAGCGTCCTCGGCGCCGACCTCGTGCTGCTCTTGCTCGGCCTTGCGGGTCTGGGCGGCACCGACCAGCGAACCATCTACCCGGCCGCACACCTGGTGGGCACGTGGCTGGTCACGCCCCTCGCCTTCCTGTCGCTGGGTACGGGGCTGTTGCTCGGCCTGTTAACAACCTACGGCCTGCTCAAGTACTGGTGGGTGGCGATCAAGCTGGTGATCACCACGGCCCTGACAGGCGCGGTCCTGCTTGTGCTTGTGCCCCGGCTTGCTTCCGCCGCCGAGGCTGTGACCGGGCCTTCCCCGCGCTTCCTGGCGGGCGGTGAACAGCTCGCGCTCGTGCTCGCCCCGGCGGCGGCCAGCACCCTGCTGCTGCTCAACGTGGCCTTTGCGGTGTACAAGCCCGGTTGGCGCCTGCAGTCCCGCTCTGTGTCGACGGCAGCACCCTACCGCGCTCAACCCGAGCCAGAATAAACGCAAAGACCAGATCCCAATAACAGGAGCACACAATATGATCCGTAAAAAGAAACTGAACGAATGGATTCGCGCCCATGCCATCACTGCGGGCACGCACGACCCAAACGCGCCGCTGGACGACCTCAAGCCGCTGCGCGAGTTAGTAGGCGGCGCCCGAGTAGTAGCAATAGGGGAGAGCGCCCACTACGTGCGCGAGTTCTACCTGCTGCGGCACCGTCTGTTGCGCTTCTTCGTGGAGCAGGGCGGCTTCACAGTCTACGCGCTAGAGGCTCCGTTCACCGAGTCCCATGCTATCGACGCGTGGGTACGAGGGGGCCCCGGCACGGTTCAAGAGGCTGCAGCCGCGGTGTCCTTCAACCAGGGGCAGAGCCGCGAGATGTACGCCCACCTGTCGTGGATGCGGGAGCGCAACCGGGGTGACGCTGCGCCTGTGCGATTCGCCGGGATAACGCTCCCGGGGTCCGGCGGCTCCCCGCTGCCTGCCCTGCAAGCGGTCGGTTCGTACCTGCGCGACCACGACCCCGACGCGCTCCCGCTGCTCGAGCAGGCGGTCCAGATCGCAGGCAGTTACCATGACACTGCCTCCTTCAACGCTCTACACCGCTACGCCGGGCTCGACCCGGCCGTCCAGAACGAACTGAGCGCCGTTCTGAGCCGCCTGTTGGCCCGGTTCGAGACGGTGGCCGATTACCAGCGAAGCCGCGAGGCACGCGGCATGTACACCTTAGCGCTTCACCACCTGCGCGGCGCGTGGTACCTGGACCATTTCCACCGCGATCTCGCCGGACGAGGCATGCGCCTCGAGCACCCGCACACGTTGCACGACGCCTACATGGCCGAGTCGATCCTACGGCTCCTGGAAGATGGGCCGCCCGACACTCGGGTAGTTGTGGCTGCTCACAACATCCACATACAGAAAAGCCCGGTCCAGCACGCCGGTACGGTCGACCTTTTCCCGACCGGTTACCATCTCTCCCGGGCGCTGGGGAACGACTACGTGGCAATCGCCGCTACAAGCCTACACGGGGGCACTGCGCGCATGCAGATGCAGCCCGCGCTCCCGCAAGGCTTCGAGGTAAATGAGCGACCACTACCGCTGCCGGTTGAAGGCTGCATCGAAGCCGCGTTCGATCCTGAGGACTTGTTGACGATAGTCGACTTGCGAACAGACGGTCCGGAGGCCGGCCTTGCGGAGTCGTTCCGGCGCATGCGAATGGAGGACTACTTCATGGACGTTCCGGTCGCCGAGGCCTTCGACGCGGTGGCTCTTGTGGCACAGACCAGTTGCACCGAGCAGGCTGCCTGACACTCTTTACTTACCCGACCGGATCCAAGGAGCCTAGGCCGCGTAGCCTAGGCTTCGGCAAATTTGGCGGGTGGTTCGAACCATTCGCGCGCAAGCGGCCCCTGGTACAATGTGGATACCTCTCCCATCACCACACCACACCGAAAGGAATTGCCGGTATGCGTCTGCTCCTGTCGCCCCGCACGGCCGGGCCGGTCTTCGTGCTGCTCGTGGCGTTGGCCCTGGCGGGCTGCGACCTCGCCGCAGGAAGTCTCGCGCCTGCCGCTACCGCCACGCCCACGCCGACTGCGACGCGCACGGCTACCCACACCGCTGCCCCGACGGCCACGCCCACGCCCACGCCCACGCCACCTCAGCCGACCCCCACGAGCGAGCCAACCGCAACGGCGACCGAAACGGCCACGCCTACAGCCACAGCTACCACACTCCCCACCATCGAGCCAACCGCGACAGCCGCCCCTGCGCCCGAACCCGCGCCCGAACCCACGCCCGAGCCCACGCCCGAGGCCGCATTGCCCCCAACGGTGGAGTTAATCACCCGCGTGGAGCCGGGGCAGGGCGAGATCGCGCTGCTGTTCAACGGCGACTCGTTCGCCGGGCACATAGCCACCATCCTCGACACGACTCGCGCCCGCGATACGACCCTCACCTTCTTCCTCACGGGCGGCTACCTCGAGCGCTTCCCCGACGAGGTGCGGGCCATCGACGCCGCCGGGCACGAGATCGCGAGCCACGGCTACGACCACGTAGACTTCCGCGACCTACCGGACGCCCAGATCGTGAGCCAGATCGACCAATGGCGGGCGAAGATGACCGAGCTTACGGGCCACCCCGGCCCGCAGTACTGGCAGCCTCCTTACGGCTACAGTAACGCCCGGGTACAGCAGGCAGCAGCCGCGCACGGCTACACCACAATATACTGGACGCGCGACGTGCTCGACGCGGTGGGCCAGCCCAAGAGCAAGCAGTTCGTGCTCGACCGGGTGCTGCAGGCCCCGATTGAGCTTGACGGGGCGATCATCCTGATGCATGTGGACAAGGACGGCACGATCGAGGCGCTGCCGGAGATCCTCGACGGGCTTGCGCAGCGCGGCCTGCGCGCGGTGACGGTGTCCGAGCTGCTACGGCGCTAGGATGCCGGGGCTGTGTCGTCCCGACGTGAAAACGGCCCGTCACGTCCGCCAGGCTACAACATAGGATCGGAGTTACAAACAACATGAGCAAAGCACGCAGCAAAGAAACCGTGGACGAACTACTGGCCAAAGCCGGCCACCCCCTGGTGAACGAGGTCCAGGCGGTACGCGGCCTGATCAAAGGCGTGGACAGCGGCATTGAGGAAGAATGGAAATGGAACGCCCCGAGCTTCAGCTATGGGGGCAACTACCTGGTGACCTTCAACCTGTGGGAGAGGGAGCGCATACGCCTCGTGTTTCACAACGCTGAGGTGGTCAACATCGACAGCTCGCTGCTGGAGGGCGACTACCCGACGCGGCGCATGGCCTACTTCGCGGACATGGCCGACATCGAGGCGAAGCGGCCCGAGCTTATGAGGGTGATAAGGGCGTTGCTGAGGTTGAACGGGAAGCGGTAGCAGGCACAATTGACACGACCCCCTCCCGGATGTATGGTGAATAGGCCGGGACGCGTGCTCGCCCGGCCTGCGCAGCGCAGCTCTTGCCTACCAGGGCACGCGCTAACGGGAACCGCACCATGGAATCCCCTCACCCCGACGAACCCCCTCAGTGCCAGCCGAGCGAGACGCTGCTTGACCGGCGCGAGTTCATACACCGCGCCGCGCTCGTGGCCCTGGGCGCGACCCTGGCTCCCCTAATAACGGCCTGCGACCAGGCTGGCACACCATCCGCCACGCCCTCGCCCTCACCCGCGGCTTCTACAGCTACCCCTGCTGCGCTAGCCGAGGCGGAGGCTACCCAGGTGCCGCCCACCGCGACTTCCGGGCTTGCGCCGACGTCCACCGAGCCGCCGGTCGAGCCTTCACCGACAACCGCCCCAACGGCCACAGCCGAGCCTCAGGTAGCCGCACCGGGGCCGCACGGCGTGGCGCTGCTGGCGGGTACCGACCGCATCGTGGGAGTCGCGGCCGTGCTTGACCTGCTGGCGTTCGAGGCGGGCTGGCTTCGCGGCAAGACAGTTGCGCTCAAGGCCAATTTCAACAGCGCCGACCCGGCCCCCGGCACTACCCACCTCGATGCCCTGCGCGCCTTACTGCAGCGCCTGCAGGACTG
>DASTEB010000375.1:0-23331 GCA_035710025.1 Chloroflexia bacterium | reverse complement strand
GCCTCCTGCGTGCGGAACAGGAAGACATTGCCCGGCTGCGCGACCAGCCGCTTGATCCCTTCGACCGTCTCCGCGCTCGGCTCGGCTTCGTAGCCGTAAGCGTCGAGCGGGTTGATGCGGTCGTGCGTCAGGAACTGGATTGGCCGCTTCATGCCCCAGTCGAGCGCTACCGCTTGCGCGGTATCGGGCCGCAGGTCGAGGTAGTCTGCAAGCGAGTAGATGGCATCGGAGAAGGTCGAGCGCCCGCCGGTGCGCTGGGTGTCGTGGTGGTAGGAGAACGCCACGAGCAAGTCGAAGATGACGATGCCGCCCACGAGCAAGACCGCCGGGGCCAACCGCGCCGCCCGCGACCATGCGCCCGACACGCGTGGTGCCAGCACACGACCGATCCACACCGCGAATGCCGCGATGAGGACTTGCGGCAGGGGCAGCAATACGAGCAGGTGCGTGCTCCACAGCCCCGACACGGTGATCACGCTCTGCCCGACCACAAGGGCGATGATGGCGAGGGCGGCTACGGTCGGGCGCTGCCACGGCACGGGGTCGCGGTCGAGGCTCAGCACGATCACGAGCGCCGCCGCGCAGGTCCAGAACACCGCCCCCGCGCCGTCTATCGGCCAAAGCCCGAGCAGCGCCCCCGGAGCCAGCCCCTCCGGCCTCCCCGACCCGCCCAGCCACCAGAGCGCGCCTGAAAGCGCAGCAACGCCGAGCAGCAGCCACGCGGGGGCTGCGGGTCCGCTGCGGTCCCGCGCAACATTTACGACGAGGAGTCCCGCGCCCGCCACCGCGCCAAGCGCGGCCAATATCACCAGCAGGCTGTCCAGCAGCGCGGGCAGCAGCCCGAGCGCGGCGAGCCCTGCCAGCGCCAGCGACACCGTCAGCACCCGGCCCGGTGTCCGAAGCCGGTCGACATCCTCGCGCGGGCTGCGTCCCCTCCGCGCCAGCAGCAGCACGATCAGGCCCAGCGCCGACACGACGAACACCAGCGGCGTGAGCGGGTTGGCGTAGATGCGGTCGACCGCCGCCTGGAACCAGAAGTAGCTGCCGTCCAATAGCACCTTGAAGGCGTCGGTCTTGGTCCACAGGTTGCGCAGGACTGCCGCGTTGTTCACGCCGTGGGTCGTGCCGGGCGACGATATGGTCGCTCGGAGCAAATTGAACGTGCCGCCCGAAAGGATATTGTACAGGATGAATGGACCTGCCCCGAGCAAGAACCACGCGAGGGAAATCGCGCTCACTCTGAGCCAGCGCGCTCGCTCGGCAAGGATCGCGCGTCGCCGCTCCCACACCGGGCGGCCCCAGAGGATGGCAGCGGTGAGCACGACCGCCACGATGAACCACAGGAACAGCAGCTTGGTTGTCAGGCCAAGTCCCAGCAGGAGCGCGCCTGCGTACAATGGGCCGTTACGCACAGCGAACGGGCGGCGCCGCACCCACGCGGTCAGCGCGAGCAGCGCGCCCGCGGCGATCGGCACCACCTGCGACACGACGTACACGCCGAGCCTGCTCCAGAATACCCAGGCCGGTGACACCGCCATGAGCAGCACAGCCAGCCTCGCCGTGCCCCGCCCGAACCACGCCCGCGCCAGGAAGTAGGTCAGTACCACGCCAACGACGCCTACCGTCACCGTCATGGCGCGCAGCGACGCTACGCTGATGCCGCCAACGGCGAAGAAGGGCAGTGCGAGATAGGTGCTGGTCACGCCCTGGTAGTCGCTGCTCGACATCAGCGGCAGATCCCACCCGAACAGGCGCAGGCCGACCCCGCGCTGCAGCTCGACCGGGTGGCCGAGGAGCAGCTGCATGGCCGGGATCACGTCGAACGCCTCGTCGGCGTACACCCCCGGCAGCTCAAGCTGGTACAAAGTCAGCGCGAGGAACACAATGCACGACAGGGCCACAACCCCCGCGTCGAGCATGGCCGCGGCCACCGCGCTCGTGCGCGCACGACCTGTCACAGTCTGCGTCGTTCGGGTTGTGGCCGTCAGGGTGGTCATTCAGGGAAATTGTAACCGGGCATGGGCGTTCAGCGCACGCGGGCCAGGCCCTCTTCGGCCTGGGTGCGGACATCGACGCTTGCCGCCGTGTCGTAGGCCCGCTCGAATGCGGCAATGGCCTCAGGGCGTGCCCCCGCTTCCTCGTAACTCAGGCCAAGGTACAGCCATGCTTCCGCGTGTCCTGGCTGAAGCTGCACGGCCCGCGACAGCGCGTCTACGGCGGGCCCCGTGCTGCCCTGGGTTCGCCGGGCGATGCCGAGCGCAAACCACGCGTCCATCATGTTCGGACCGTTCTCCACCGCCTTAGCCAGGGCAGCCTCGGCATTTCGGTGGTCGCCACGCTGCAAATACGCCCGTCCCAGGCTGTACAGGGCAACAGGCCAGTTTGGTCGAGCTGCCACGGCAGCCCGGTACTCGTCAAATGCGCTGCCGGAGTCGCCCATCTGCTCGGCCAGCGCCCCCGCGTACAGGTGCGGCTCGGCGGCGCGTGGGTCTGCCCGCATCGCGTCGGCGAAGGCTGCCTGCGCACGCTCTATGTCGTTCAGTGCGGCGAACGCCCGGCCCCGCCCGGTCAGCGCGACTGCCTGGTCGTTGCCCGTGCTTAGCTCGGCCGCGCGGCCGAACGCGTCCAATGCCTCCCGCGGCCTCCCACCCGAAAGGTGCGCCTCGCCCAGCGCGAGCGCGCCCCGGTGCCCGTGGCTCGACGCTTGCGTGCCGTACGCGGCCGCGGCCGCGATGTCGCCCGCCGCGAGGTAGGCGCGCGACAGCACTGACAGCACCCGCGAATCGTTCGGCGCGGCGGCAAGCGCCCTCTCGAGTGTGGCGATGGCCTCACCGGGGTTGCCGAGCGCGATCTGCGCTTCGGCCTTGATCGTATACGACTGTGGGTCGTCGGGACGCATGTTTATCGCCTTGTCACACACCTCAATCGCCTGCAGGTAGAGGTCCTGCTTTAGCAGAGCCTTCGCCAGATTCAAGAACGCTTGAAAGTGCGACGGGTCGCGCTCGGCCGCCGCGCGGTATTCGGGCGCCGCGAGGTGCCAGTCGCCCCGCGCCTCATAAGCCAGCCCCAGGAAGAAGTGTGTGTCGGCCCTTCCACCGTCCGCCTCGACCGCGCGTTGCCCCTGCTCCACCGCCCGGTCGAACTGGTGCTTCGAAATCAGCAGCTCGAGCAGCGCGATCCTGCCCTCCACGTTGCGCGGCGCGATGGCAACGAGCCTCTCGAAGAGCGTCTGCGCCTCGTCGTGCCTCCCCGCTAGAACCATCAGCCGCCCGGCGCCGAGCAGAGCGCGCTCACTGTTGGGCCGCACCTCAAGAACCGCCTCGAACTCGGCAAGCGCGGACGGGCCGCGGCCCTCTTCGAGCAGCAATTGGCCCAGCTCAAGGTGCGCCTCCCATTTTTCGGGATCCTCGGCAGCCAGCCTCAATTCGCGTTCGGCCTCCTCACGCCGGTCGAGGGCGCGCAAGTACTTGCCCCGCCACAGGTGGTCGCCCGGGCTTTGCGGCTCGATGGCGGCAGCACGCTCGAGCGCACCGCGGGCGCTTGCTTCGTCGCCCAGAGCCCTGTAAAGGCGGCTCAGATCGGCGTAGGCCGGGTAATGCCACGGTGCGACGCCGATCAGCTCCTCCAGCGCGGCCGCCGCCTCTCTCATCATGCCATTACTCTCGTAGAGGCGGGACAGCGCCGCGTAGGGCTCCGGCGCCGAAGGGTCTAGCGCCTTCGCCTGGCCCAACGCCTCAGTAGCCCCATCAAAGTCGCCTGCCTGCGCGTACACCGAGGCCATCTGCAGAGGAATGTCGGGGCGGCGCGGGTCAAGGCGGGCGGCCTCCTGCATCTGGGCGATGGCTCGCTCGGCGGTGGTCTTTTCCCCACGCAGGTTGCGCCACACCCCGCCCAGGAACGTCTCGGGCGGCTCGCTCCGTGCGACGTCGGCCAGCGCCATGCCCTGATACAGTGACAACTCGGCGCGCTGCCTGTTCAGTTTCACTATGCCGTCGGTCGCGGCGTGGGCGCGCCGGGTCTCCCCCGCCGACTGAGCGCGAGCCTCCTCGGTGCGCAGCGCGGCAGTCCACTCGTCAGTCGCCTGGGCCGCAAGCTGGAACACGCGCAGGGCTTCGTCGGGCTGCCCAAGCATCAGGCGCACAAGCCCGAGCAGCCGGTAGCTCTGGGCCGATGGTGGAAGGGCGCTAGCCTGCTCGGCGGCTGCCGCGGGCTGAGCTTGCCGGTAATACACCTCAGCGCGGTCGAGCCGCACGCGGTCGTACGAAGGGTCGAGCCGCTCGGCCTCGTCAAGCGCGGCAAGCGCCCGGGAGAATGCGCCGCTCCGGTACCATGCCCGTGCGCGAACCACCTGCGCCCGGGCAAGCACCCGGTCGGACGCTTCACGGCTCGCGAGCACGGCCTCAGCGTCAGACTGCGCGCCTCCCAGGCCGCCCGCGTACAGGTGTGCCGCAGCCCTGATGGTGCGTGCTTCGGCGGACGGTGACGCCCCGAGCACGTCTACGGACGCGATTGCCCCCGCGTAGTCCTCGCGCGCGTATCGGGCCGCCGCTTCGACCAACCTGCCTAACTCAGACGACACTCCGTTCTGCTCCATCGTCGCCTGCGCGCCCCATGCCGCCTCGCCTGCTTCCTCGAACCGGCCCGCGCCGAGGTACGCAAGCGAAGCCACCAGCGGCACGACTGGATCGAGCGCGCGGCCCTCGGGGAAGTAGAGCACCGCGTGCTCCGGTAGGACGACCAGTCCGGGGTCGGGATCGGCGTAACGCTCCCACGGGCGCGCGCCCGGCCCAAACGCCGGGTCGAGCGCCAGCCCCACCGTGATGGCCCCCGCCGCTCCCTGCTCGCCCCATACCAGCACCGACAATCCAAGTCGCTCACGTGCCCAGGCGGCTGATTCGGCGCTCACCGGCGCGGCCGCCGCCCGGCGAACCGCGACGTTGGTTAGCCCGGCCGCTCCGGTGCTCTTGGCGATGTACTCGGCGAGGCCGGCGCCAATGTCGTGTCCTGCCGCGCCGCCAAACTGGGCCACGCCGACGGCTATCGTGCCCGGCGGGTATGCCACCGGCGCAGGCCCGGCCCACAGGATGCCGACGCTCAGGGCGAGCAGCGCGATGGACGCCGCGGCCAGCACGACCAGCAGTCTACGCGGCGCGGCCGCCAGCCGGTTGAAGATTCCGCCACCTCGCCGAGCCGTGGCAGGAGCAATCTGTCGAAGTCGCTGCGGGAATGCGCCGGGCGTGCGGCCGGGCAGTTGGCTCAGCGCAGCAGAGGGGTGGCCGGGCGGCGGCTGCATCGGCCGGTGCTGCAGCTGAGGCTGAGGCCGCACGAGGTTCTGCAACGCCGTGTCGTCGAGGGCGTTGGTGGCGTTGTCGGGGAAGGAGTAAGGGTTGTTGTCGCGGCGCTTGCGCGAACCGTCGTAGGCGAGCGTGGCAAGCCCCGCCAGCAGCAGCAGGCCGCCAAGTAGGCCGAGCCAACCGAGTTCCAACTCGCCTCCTAGTCGCGCTCGTCGCGGTTAGGGCGCTCGGCCCCGCGCTGCCGCCACTCCTCGATGCGCTGGCGGATCTTCGCCTCGTGGCCTCGGTCGGTGGGCGTGTAGTACTTGCGGCCCCTGAGGGAATCGGGAAGGTGGTCCTGCTCGACCCGGGCTTCCTCGTAGTCGTGCGCGTACTTATAGCCCTTGCCGTAGCCCAGCCCCTTCATCAGCCGGTTCGGTGCGTTACGGATGTGCAGGGGTACCGGCTCGTTGCGCGTGCGGGCAACGTCTTCCTTCACCGCGCCGTAGGCCTTGTACACCGAGTTACTCTTCGGCGCGAAGCACAGGTAAACAACCGCCTCGGCCAGCGCAAGTTCGCCCTCCGGCATGCCGAGGAAGTGCACCGCCTGCTGCGCCGCCATGCACAGCGTGAGAGCGTGAGGGTCGGCGAGGCCGATGTCCTCCGTGGCCATGCGAATGACACGGCGAGCAATGTAAAGCGGGTCCTCCCCCGCCTCAAGCATCCTGCCGAGCCAGTATAGCGAGCCGTCGGGGTCCGAGTCGCGCACAGACTTGTGCAGCGCGGAGATCGCGTCGTAGTGCCCATCGCCCGCCCGGTCGTACTGCAGCCAACGCTTCTGCGCCGCGTCCTCTATCGCCGGCAGGTCGAGCACCGCGCCCGGTCCGGCCGTTTCCGCGGCAAGCTCCAGCGTGTTGAGCATGGAGCGCGCATCCCCGTCTGAGATGTCCAGCAGGTGAGTGCGCGCTTCGTCGGTGAGCGACACTCCGAGCGACCCGATACCGCGCTCCTCGCTCAGTGCTCGGTTGACGATTGTATTGAGGTCGTCCGGCTTCAGCCCGTGCAGTACGACCACGCGCGAGCGCGACAGCAGAGCCGAGTTTACCTCGAACGACGGGTTCTCGGTCGTCGCCCCGATCAGGATCACGGTGCCGTCCTCCACGTGAGGCAGGATGGCGTCCTGCTGGCTTTTGTTGAAGCGGTGGATCTCGTCAATGAACAGGATGGTGCGCCTGCCGCTCTCGGTGTAGCGCTCCGCGGCCTCTTTCACAATCCGCCGAAGGTCTGCCACGCCCGCCGACACCGCGCTGACCGGCGCGAACTCGGCATTGGTCGTGTTGGCGATCACGCGCGCCAGCGTGGTCTTGCCGCTGCCCGGCGGACCCCACAGCACGAGCGAGGGCACGCGGTCGGCCTCGATCGCCTTGCGCAGGGTTTTGCCGGGCGCGAGCACGTGCTCCTGGCCCACGATTTCGTCCAGCGTCATGGGCCGCATCCGCGCCGCGAGGGGCGCGTCGAAGCCCATATCTACCGGCATTTGAGCGCCATTCTTAGAACGTTTGTCCACATCCCAATTATACCACGCAGGCACCTCTCGGGCGTTGTTATCCCCACTCCATCACGGATACCGCATCCCTTCGTTCTAACCCTGGTGATATAATCAACGGGTGTACTGCAATCAAAGGAGGCAAAGTAGTGGCACAGACTAGAGTTGTAATCGCGGACGATGATCCTATCATCCGCATGGACCTGCGGGAGATGCTGGACGGCCTGAACTACGTGGTTGCCGGTGAGGCCGCCGACGGCAAGAGCGCGGTCAACCTGGCCCGGGAGCTAAAGCCCGAGCTTGTGATCATGGACATCCGCATGCCCGAGATGGACGGCATCGAGGCCGCCCGCACCCTCACCCAGGAGAACATCGCGCCCGTGCTGCTGCTCACTGCTTACAGCGAGCCTGAGCTTGTGCAGCGCGCCACGCAGGCCGGGGTGATCGGCTACCTTGTCAAGCCGTTCCGCGAGGCGCAGCTTGCCCCGGCAATCGAGGTGACTCTCGGCCGGTTCCGCGAGTTCCAGGCCCTGCAGAAGGAGCTTGGCGACACCCGTGAGGCCCTCGAAGCCCGCAAGCTGATCGACCGCGCCAAGGGCCTGCTGATGGACCGCTACGGTCTGAACGAAGCCGAGGCTTTCCGCCGCATCCAGAAGCGCAGCATGGACAACCGCAAGTCGATGAAGGAAGTGGCCGAGGCCATCCTGCTGGCGAGCGAGATGGAAAAGGACGCCTGACAGCAGGCGTCCTCACCCCTTTGCACCTTTGCGCCTCCCAACCGGGGCGCTTTACTTTACGAGGCGACGACCCCCGAGGCGACCAGGCTCAGCCCTATCCAGAGCAGCACCCCGGCAAGGAACAACGCCACCACCGCCACCGAGAACAACATCGTGATCCGGCGCTTGATGGGGCGCAATTGGGCAACTCGCTCGGCCAGCATGTTGGAGTTCTTCACTCCCGAAAGCCAGGCGGTGTCGATGGCGCGCTCGAGGTTGGGCCGCAGGCCGTACAGGCCCGCGCACGCCGCCACCACGAGCACCCACCACTGCAGGTCGCCCAGGGTGTAGTTGAAGAAGGCTACCGCCCACAGCGCGCCGAACCACGTCCAGCACGCCAGCAGCGCAAGCGTCTGCAATGCAGCGTACTGCGCCAGTTTCTTGGGCGGTAGCTGGCCGTCTTTCACGCTATCGTATCCGGGTGTCCTCACGCTTATATTACCCTGTCGCCTCGCTGTAGGTTCTCAGGCCGCACAGTGGGTCTAGCCCTTGCCCATCTTCTGCTTGAGCGCCGCGAGGTCCGATTCGACCTGACTCTGCGTCTCGAGATCGGTGAAGCGGGTGTCGAGGTCTTCACCCTGCAGCTCGGCCATCGCCTGGGCCTTGGCCAGCCGCTCGTCCGCGACGGCTTCCATGCGCTCCATGCTCTCGTCGGCCGTCTTGCCCTGCACGCTCTGGAGGGCCGACGAAATGGCCTCCTGGGTGGCGGCGCGGCGCTGCTTGGCGATGATCAGCTCGCGCTTGGCCTCGGCCTCGGAGATCTTGGCCTCGAGCTTGGCCAGCGCCTCGCGCAGCTCGGCGACCTGGTCGTGCTGCGAGTCCCACTGCGCGTAATAGTTGTCGGCCAGTTTCTGGGCGTTTGAGCGCCGCAACAGCGCCTCGCGGGCAAGCTCGTCGTCGTCGTGCTGTACCGCAAGTTCGGCCTTGCGCTGCCACTCGTCGGACTCTGCCTTGTTGCGCTCGAATTGCGAGCGCAGCCGAGTCTCGTCGGCCATGGCGAGCGCCGTCGCGGCACGCGCTTCAGAAAGCTCTGCGCGCATCTGGCGCAGGTACTCGTTGACCATCTTCTCAGGGTCCTCGGCCGCGTCTATCATCGCGTTTATGTTGGCCGAGATCAGGGTGGAAATGCGGGTGAGAATAGACACCTCATGCCTCCTCGTTGTGGCAAATGCCTGTTGTCGTGGCGGCCTCACGCGGGTCGCCGTTCGCGCAGCGTTTATGCCATTGTATCACACCTGCACCGGGCATAGTACGCCGCACCAGTATTTACGCCGCGGATTTCGCCCGGGTTTCGTGCCTCACGCGGCTATGGACCGGCAGTAGCGTGGTCGCGCACTTTGGCGACGATTCCTTTCCCGATTCCGTTCACTCGCTCAAGGTCGTCCACGCTCGCGTAAGGTCCGTTCGCTTCCCGGTCCTCCACGATTCGGCGGGCAAGCACCGGGCCGATCCCTGGCAGTGCCTCCAACTCCTCGGCGGTGGCTCGGTTGATGTCGATTCGCCCTCCTTGCTTCGACACGGACGCTGTTGGCGCACGTGCCGCCGGCGGGGCAGTTGGGTCGGCCACCTGGAGTGCCTCGACGATTTCGGGAGTAGCGGTTGGTTCGGGCGTCGGCGCGACTTCCGCGGCAGGGGGCGCCGGTTCAGGAGTCGCCGTGGGCAGAGGCAGTGCGAGCTCCGCCCCGGCGGAACGGACGGGCGGCGCACCTCCCTGCCCCGGGACCGGCGTGGTTTCTGCTCGGGCGATGTATACCGTGCCGCCCGGCGTTGAGCCGGAATGCAGCGCGAGCCACACGACCAGGACGGCTCCGCTCAGCGCAGTGGCGAGCAGCAGCCACGCAACGTCCACTCTACTGGCCAGCAGCGCTCGCATGGCACTCCCTACGGCGTTTCCAACAGTACGAGTGAGTTAGGTTTCAGGTCGAACAGCAAGTCGCCCGCGTCCCGCGTGCCCTCTGGCCTGAGGGTGGCGTCACCGCTGCGGGCCGGGTTGTTGTGCTGCTTGTCGAAGAGTACAACGTCGAACGAGGCCGACTGAAACGCCTCCGGCAGGTTGACCTTCACCCGCGCTTCTTCCTCGCCGGTGTACCACAGCATGAGAGTGGCCCGGCCGGGCGTGCCGAATGCCATCATGCCGAGAGTGCCGTCGGTTGGGCCTTTCTCCACGGAGATCGGGAGGGCTCCCGCCGGGCGGTTCAGGTAAGCGCGAATGGCGTGGTACACCGGCTTTGGCTTGCCGTCATAAGTAAGTATGCCCCAGCGCCCCCAGTACGAGCGCGGCCCCGGCCCGTCCTTTAGCTCGAAGAACAGCGCGCGGTCGAGCCTCTCGCGCTGCATCCCCTCAAGGGAGGTCAGGAAGCCGATGGCGCCCTCCACCGTATCGGTGCGGCCCATGAAGCTGGTGTCGTTGGCCCCGCCCTGGATCACGTTGAACTCGGTGATGAAGATCTGCGGGTTCAGCGTGGGGTAACGCTCCGTGATCTCGCGGGCCTTGCGGATGTTCGAGGCGATCTCGTCGGCCGTGAACCCGTAGGAGTGCCACGATATGAAGTCCACAGCGGCGGCTGTCCCTCGCGATGCCTGGTGGGCGAGAAACTCGTCAAGGTGGCTGGGCAGGAAGCGCGACAGCCCCGGCCCGCCGATTTTCACCGTCGGGTCAGCCAGCCGCGCAGCATCGGCTGCCGCGTCATACAGCCGGAAGTACTCGGGGTACGGCGCCTGCCAGAAGCTCCACTGGTCGGGCTCGTTCCACACTTCCCAGTAGCGCACGCCCTGCTTGCGCTCCACGTTCACGTGATGCACCGTCGCCCGCACCAGGTCGGCCCACTCGGCGTAGTCGCGCGGCGGTTTGACCCTGCTGTCGCCCGTGGACGACATCAACTCAGGCATGTACGACAGGCAGATCAGCGGCTCCTTGTTCATCGCTGCCAGGCTGTCCAGCACGCGGTCGAAGTAGCGCCAATCATACTGAATCTTGCTGTCGGGCCCGCGCCGCACTATGCCGTAGTAGTTGAAGATATTGTCCAGCCGCACCAGCGCCGGGCCAAGCGCCGCGCCCTCCTCGCGTATGTTCTCGAAGAACGCCGCATTTTCCGACTCGCCCCCCTGCGACAGCCCGATTTGCAGGTCGGAATCTGGGGCGGGTGTCCCGTGTACGTCCACATGGTACAGGGGAAGCTCCCGCGTCTTCAGCGCCTCTCGCCCGAGGTGGCCCAGAAGTATGCGAGTGTTGGGCGGGTTCTCGGGGTGCCGCTCGAAGCGTGCACGCTCGAACCACTGCACGCGCAGGCGGCCGCTCGTGAATTCGCTCGAGATTGGGTAGCCGAAAACGAGCACGCCGCCGTGCGCCTGCCAGTACTCGACAAAGTCCTCGGCCACGACGTGCCCGGTCTCGCCGAACAGCCTCCCCTCGACCGGGGTCAGCTGTTGGAGAGCGCTTTCTCCGTACTCGCCTTGGGCCTGGAAGCGCGGGCCGTTGTATCCACGGGTTAGCTCGCGCCCAAGCAGGCCAAGCAGCACTTCAAACTGTGTGCCTGCGTGCTCCGGGTGGTACTCCAGCCGCTGGCGCTCGGTCCACTGGACCAGGTAGCCGCCTTCCATGCGCGCCGGGGAGATGGGATAGCCGAACTGGGCGAGGCCGCCGTTCTCGTCGTAGAAGCGGACGAACTCCCCGGCGAGAATTACCCCGGTCTGGGGATACTCCCTGCCTTCCGGCGACTGGGTCTGTGCCGCAGCGGTGCTGCTCGTGGGCAAGCCGGCAATGCCCGGCGTCAAAGCCAGGAGCAGGCAGACCATGACGAACAGGGTACGAGCGAACGGCCGCCGCGTAACACGAAAATGCTGCAACGATAACCTCGTTCAGGCGGATACGCCCCGTGCCGTGGGGCGTGGGCGAAGCGATTATACCACAGCTATGCGTAGAATTGGGCCACTTTCGGGCGTATGGTACTAATAGCCGGGCACCGATGCCCATGCGGTACCGTTGACGCTGCCGCGCTGCGCGGATAAGATGAAAGTGTGCCCCGCAGGGCAGGCAACCACCGGACAGGAGATGCTTCCCGTTGTATTCAATCGTGACCGAGGGCCTCGGAAGGCGGTTTGGCGACCGCTGGGCCGTGCAGGGCCTCACCCTGTCGGTGCACCAAGGGGAGGTCTTCGGCCTGCTCGGGCCTAACGGCGCGGGCAAGACCACCACTATGCGCATGCTCGCCTGTCTCATCGCGCCCACCGAGGGCCGGGCGCTCGTGTACGGCCAGGACGTTACACGCGACGGCGACAATATCCGCCGCATCGTCGGTATACTGTCGGAACCTGCCGGGCTGTACGAGAACCTTTCTGCTCAGCGCAACCTCGACTATTACAGCAAGCTATACGATCTCGACTACCATGTAGCTCAGCGTCGCATCGAGCGCTTCCTCCGCATGTTCGATCTGTGGGACCGCCGCCAGGAGCCCGCGGGCAGCTTCTCGCGCGGCATGAAGCAGAAGCTCAGCCTGGCCCGCGCTCTGCTGCACGAGCCGTCCGTCGTCATCCTCGACGAACCGACCTCGGCGCTCGACCCGGAAGGCGCCAAGCTTGTGCGCGATGCCATCCGCGACCTGAAGGGCGAGGGGCGCACCATCATCCTGTGTACCCACAACCTGAACGATGCCCAGACGCTCTGTGACCGCGTAGCCATCATCAAGAAAGACCTGCTCAGGATGGGCACGCCCCGCGAGCTGCAGGCGTCGCTCTACGGCCTTCAGGTGGAGGTGCGAATCGGGAATGCTCTGCCGGAGGTCGGTGACGGCTCGCGACTTGACACCTCGCTAGGGCGCACAATGAACGACCTTGCCGAGGTCGTCACGCCTTTGCCGGGGGTGGGCGACGTGGCCGTGTCGAGCAACTCACTCCTCGTGTCGATGCTCGATCCCGACGAGACGGTGCCCGAGGTGGTTCGTGCCCTCGTCGGCCGCGGCGCCGACATCACGCGCGTGGCAGAGGTCGAGCACTCGCTGGAGCGGGCCTATCTCGACCTGGTTGCCCGCGTGGACGAGCGCAACGGCACGGTCCCCACAGGCCAATTGGTGAAGGTGTCATGAGGACCCGGCGCAGCCTGCTCAACGGCCACGTGCTAGCCGTGCTCGAAAACGAGTGGGCACAGCTGATACGGAACAAGGTGGTCATTTTCACCACGCTCGTGCCGCCCATGCTGCTCGTCATGCTGGCCGTGGTCGTGCTCGTGCTGGCGAGCGTTATCGAAGTGGACGAGCGCGAGCTGGCGGGACTGGCGCGGCGCGGCATCCCCGGGCTTGACGGCGTGCGCCTGAGCGGCACCGATACCCTTCGTGCCACGCTGCTGAACCCGTTCCTCGTGCTCTTTCAGGTCATCCCGCTGATCGTGCCGATCACCATCGCGGCTTACACCATCGTGGGCGAGAAACAGCAGCGTTCGCTCGAGCCGCTGCTGGCCACCCCTATCCGCACGTGGGAATTGCTGGTGGCCAAGGCGCTGTCTGCCGCCATCCCCGGGATACTGTCGACCTGGTGGGGCTTCGCCATCTTCCTGTTCGCCGGGAAGCTCATCGCCAGCGACAGCGTGTACAACAACGTATTGCTAAGCCCGACGTGGGTACTCAGCATCGTGCTGATCGCGCCGCTTCTCACTTTGCTTGCGGTGGGTCTCGGGGTAGTGATCTCGTCGCGTGTGAAAGAGCCGAGCAGCGCACAGCAGCTTGGGTCGCTGGTAATCCTGCCTGTGATTGGGATGCTGGTCGCGCAGGTGGCCGGGTACGTGGAGGTCAGCGCGAGCTTCATCGTGGGCGTGGCTGTTGGAGTTGCACTGCTCGACGTGGCGCTACTATTCCTGAGCATCAAGCTGTTCCACCGCGAGGAGATCCTCACAAACTGGACATCGTAAAGTCTCTTGACACGCCCGAGGGGCCTGGTGTAGACTACAGGCACAGCACAACAGCATAGAAATCGAGAGCGGTAGCGAGAGACCTGGCTCCATGACCTACCCGGCAACCGGCAAAGCGCGGTGCCCCACCCAGCCCTGAAGGGAAGGATTTGGCCGATGCGGCAAAACAATGCCTCTCCCTGTAGAGGCATTTTTGTTGCAAACAAGCACACAAGAGAACGAATAACGCGAACGGCGCGGGAGTGAGGGAGAGATGACGAAAAAGCCATACCTTGAGAGCCTGAGCGAGCGAGTGCTGGTATTCGACGGCGCTATGGGCACGTCGGTGCAGGCGCTGAACCTTACGCCGGAGCAGTTCGGCGGGCCGAGCCTGGAAGGGTGCAACGACTACCTGTGCGTCACGAACCCCTCGGTAATCGAGGGCATTCACGCTTCGTACATGGAGGCGGGCGCCGATGTGCTCGAGACCGCGACGTTCGGCAGCACGCGCCCCAAGCTGGACGAGTACGGCATCGGTGAAGAGGTGTACCGCCAGAACTTCACAGCCGCGCAGCTTGCCCGTCGAGTGGCCGACAACTTCTCCACGCCTTCCCGCCCCCGCTACGTGGCAGGCTCCATGGGCCCCACCGGCTTCCTCCCTTCGGCCTCCGACCCTGTGCTATCCGCCGTGACCTACCGGCAGCTCAAGGCGATCTACAAAGAGCAGGCCCGGCCGCTGGTCGAGGGTGGGGTCGACTTGCTGGTAATGGAGACGATGCAGGACATACTCGAGCTTAAGGCTGCCATCGCCGGGGCCGTCGAGTACTTCCGCGAGAGCGGGCGGCGCGTGCCGATCCAGGCCCAGGTCACACTCGACACCTCGGGCCGGATGTTGCTGGGCACGGACATCGTGGCAGCGCTGACCACCCTGCATTACCTCCCCGTTGACATCATCGGCCTGAACTGCTCGACAGGCCCCGAGCACATGCGCGAGCCGATCCGCTTCCTCGCCGAAAACTCCACGCGACCCGTGTCGTGCATACCGAACGCGGGCCTGCCCATCAACGTTGGCGGGCAGGCGGTCTACCCTCTGGAACCCGACCCAATGGCCCACGCCCTGCACGAGTTCGTGTCCGACCTTGGGGCCAGCGTGGTCGGCGGCTGCTGCGGCACCGGACCCGACCACATCCGCGCCCTGGTCGAAGCGCTGGGCACCGAGCGCAGGCAGCGCCGGCGCCCTTCAGCGTACCAGCCCCGCGTGTCCAGCGGCATGAGGGCGATCCCGCTGGAGCAGGTGCCCGCGCCCTTGATCGTGGGCGAGCGGGTCAACGCGCAGGGCTCGCGCAAGGTCAAGCGCCTGCTGCTGGCCGAGGACTACGACGCCATCGTGGACGTGGGCCGCGAACAGGTGGATGGCGGCGCGCACGTGCTCGACGTGCAGGTGGCCGTGACCGAGCGCCAGGACGAGGACGCGCAGATGCGCACGCTGGTCAAGAAGCTCGGCATAAGCGTCGAAGCGCCCTTGATGATCGACAGCACCGAGCCGTCGTCCATGCAGGCCGCGCTGGAGGTCTACCCCGGCCGGGCCATCCTCAACTCGATCAACATGGAGCGCGGCCGCGAACGAATCGACGCGGTGCTGCCCATGGCCGTGGAGCACGGGGCCGCTGTGGTGGCGCTCGCAATAGACGAGATCGGCATGGCCCACACCGCCGACCGCAAAGTCGAGATCTGCAAGCGCATCCACGACATCGTCACAGGCGAATACGGCCTGGAGCCGGGTTCGCTCATCTTCGATGTGCTGACCTTCCCCGTAACCACCGGGCAGGAGGACCTCGCTGCCTCCGCCCTTGAAACGCTTGAGGGCATCCGCCGCGTGAAATCCGAGTTGCCCGGCGTTTACACCGTGCTGGGTGTCAGCAATGTGTCGTTCGGCATAGACCCGTACCCGCGGGCGGTACTCAACTCGGTCTTCTTGCACCACGCGGTCGAGGCAGGACTTGACCTCGCCATCGTCAACCCGGCGCACATCACACCCTACGCCGAGGTGCCCGAGGAGGAGCGCAGGCTGGCCGACCGACTGATCAACAACGAGCCGGGCGCGCTGCCCGAGTACATCGCCTACTTCGAGGCGAATAAGGCGCAGGGGAGCGACGAGGGCCGCAAGTCGAAGGACGAGGACCTCGAAGCCGCGATGACAGTGGAGCAGCGCATTCACCACCGCATCTTACACCGCAAGAAGGAGGGCATCGAGGCGCTGCTGGACGAGTCGCTTCAGACGCACGACCCGGTGTGGGTGCTGAACAATGTGCTTCTCCCCGCCATGAAGGACGTGGGCGACAAGTTCGGCGCGGGCGAGTTGATCCTGCCCTTCGTGCTTCAATCCGCCGAGGTGATGAAGCGGGCCGTCGCGCACCTTGAGCAGTTCTTCGAGAAGAAGGAGGGCTACACCAAGGGCAAGGTCGTGCTGGCCACCGTGTTTGGCGACGTGCACGACATCGGCAAAAGCCTGGTCAACACTATCCTGACCAACAACGGCTACACCGTGTACGACCTGGGCAAGCAGGTGCCCATCAACGTCATCATTGACAAGGCAGTCGAGGTCGACGCCACCGCCATCGGCCTGAGCGCGCTGCTCGTGTCCACGTCCAAGCAGATGCCCCTTGCCGTGCAGGAGCTTGACAAGCGGGGGCTTGACTTCCCTGTGCTCGTAGGCGGCGCGGCCATCAACCGACCGTTCGGGGCGCGCATCGGCTTCGT
Source organism: Chloroflexia bacterium (assembly GCA_035710025.1). Classification (GTDB taxonomy): domain Bacteria; phylum Chloroflexota; class Chloroflexia; order QHBQ01; family JADMIH01; genus JADMIH01. The sequence continues at coordinate 7,098 of DASTEB010000375.1, read as the reverse complement.
GGACGACGATCGCCGCTACGGCGCGGGCGTGTACTATTGCCGCGACGCCTTCGAGGGCCTCGACACCATGGAGGCGCTGACCGACGAATCGCGCCGCGCGGACTACATCGAGAAACGCCACAACGAAGCTCGCCTCCTCCGGGAGCGCGAGGCGCATGGGGAGCCTGATGGGGCTGCAGAGTCCGATTCCAGCGTGCGCTCTAACGTCGACCCCAACGCGCCTATCCCGACGCCCCCCTTCTGGGGCTACAAAGTACTCGGCCAGCGACATATCCCTCTAGATGAAGTATTCGAGTGCCTCGACCTCAAATCGCTGTTCCGCCTGTCGTGGGGAGCGCACAAGCTGCACGGCGCCGACTACGACCGCGCTGTCGACACCGAGCTGATGCCTCGCCTTAAGCGCATGCAGTCGGAGATGCGCTCCAAGCAGTACCTCACCCCGAAGGTGATATACGGGTACTTCCCGGCGCAGTCCGAGGGCAACGACCTGATAGTGTACGACCCGGAGGGCGTGCTCACGCCCAACGGCAAGCCCATCGACCCGGCGAAGCTGCGGCCTATCACCCGGTTCACCTTCCCGCGCCAGCCGGACCGCGAGCGGCTGTGCCTGGCCGACTACTTCGCTTCGGTCGCGTCGGGCCGCGTTGACGTCGTGCCGCTGCAGGTTGTGACCATGGGCGACCGGGCCAGTGAGGTGTTTCTGCAGATGCAGCGCGAGGGCGACTACTCCGAGGGCTACTATATCTACGGTTTGAGCGTATCGTTGGCCGAAGCGCTTGCCGAGTGGACGCACGGCCTGGTCAAGCGCGAGCTAGGCTTGCCCGAGTGGCAGGGACGCCGCTATTCGTGGGGCTACCCGGCCTGCCCCGACCCATCGGAGCAAGTCAAGCTGCTGAAGGTGCTGCCGTCTGAGAGCGCAATCGGCGTGAGCCTCACCGAGGGCTTCGTGCTCGTGCCCGAGCAGTCTACTGCAGCTATGGTCGTGCATCACCCCGAGGCCAAATACTACACCACCCGCCCGCTGAACAAGGGTGCGCGTCCGCCCGCGCCGGAGGAAGAGGAAGAGGCCGGGCGCAACTATTTCGAGCCGGGCGAGCCTGTCGCCGCGGGATAATTCAGCCTACATAGGGAGGGCAGCGCATGGGCGACATCACGCTGAACGACACTGACCTCAAGGTGCGGGCGCTTGTGCACGACCGCTTCATGAGCACGGGCCGCGCGCCCTCCGTAGCCGACACAGCCTCCAAGCTTGGTGCGGACCACGGCGACGTGCAAATCGCGCTCCGCAAGCTGGCCGGGCTGCGCCATCTGGTGCTACAGCCGAGCGGCGAGGTGCTCATGGCAAACCCCTTCTCGGCCGTGCCCACAGCCTACGTCGTGCAGGCCGACGAGCGCACATACTGGGGCAACTGCATCTGGGACGCGCTCGGCATCCCCAACATGCTAGGCGCCGACGCCACAATCTCGACCGCGTGCCCCGACTGCGGCGAAGCGATGGAGCTTACGGTACGGGGCGGCCGCCTGCAGCCCGCCGAAGGCATCGTGCACTTCGCCGTCCCCGCCCGAAAGTGGTGGGAGGACATCGTCCACGCCTGACGCACCATGCTGCTCTTCCGGTCGGAGGACCACGTAGACAACTGGTGCAACCGCTGGGGCCAACCGCGCGGCGCACTGCTGACGCTCGAGCAGGCCTGGGACCTCGCCGCCGCGTGGTACAGCGAAGACCGCCGCGACCCCGCCTGGCGGCGTAAAACACTGGATGAGATTGAGCCGTTGTTCGAGCGACTCGGCCTCACGTCGGAGTTCTGGAGCCTGCGCTAGGGCTTCACGGTACGTCGTCTTCGCATGCGCCCCGGCGTGTCCATCTTGACGCCTGCGGTGTAGTGTTTTCGGAGGGTGAAACGGGGGTAGCCATGCCAAAGCAAAAGCACAAGGATGCCGGCAAGAACCCTGTCCACGAAGCTGCGGAGATGGACCAGGGACATCCGGACAACAAGGCCGCCTCTAGCTCGCTCAGCAAGAAGTTCTACGAGAAAGAACTGGCTCGACTCCAGTTCGAGCTGGTGAAGCTTCAGTACTGGATCAGAGCGACCGGGCTGCGCGTGGTTTTGCTCTTTGAGGGCCGCGACGCCGCGGGCAAGGGCGGGGTGATACAGCGCATCATCGAACCGCTCAACCCGCGCGGCGTCCGGCTTGTGGCCTTAAGCAAGCCGTCGGACGTCGAGCATACGCAGTGGTACTTCCAGCGCTATGTTGAGCATCTGCCGGCAGCGGGCGAAATGGTCGTTTTCGACCGCAGCTGGTACAACAGGGCCGTTGTGGAGCGTGTGCTCGGCTTCTGCACCGACAAAGAGTATTGGGATTTCCTGACATCATGCCCCGAGTTCGAGCGTATGTTAGTACGTTCGGAGATTATCTTGCTCAAGTACTGGCTGTCGGTGGGCGACGAGGAGCAAGAACGGCGGTTTCGCGACCGGGCCACCGAGCCCACCAAGCGCTGGAAGCTAAGCCCGATCGATCTCATCTCGCGTGAGAAGTGGGTGGAGTTCTCCAAAGCCAAGGACATCATGCTCGAACACACCGATATCCCTGAAGCCCGCTGGTACCAGGTCGACTCGGACGACAAGCGCAGCGCGCGGTTGAACTGCATACGCCACATTTTGAGCATGATTCCTTACGAAGAAGCGACCCCTCCCCCGATTGAGTTGTCGCCGCGCCCACCGGCGGATGTCAACTACGTTCGGCCGCCGCGCGAGAACCATATTGTCATCCCTGACTATTATGCGGAGCACAGGAAAGAAAGCTGACGCCCGAGTTTGCGCCATAGCCTATCCGCGCTTGAAATTCAGTAAGGCGGCCGCCCGCCTCGGGGTATTCGCTTCCACCCGGGCCTGCCATGGGGTATAATATTCCCGCGCGTGCCCCCATATTAGACGCGCCGGGCTCCCATGGCAGGCTCTACCTCACTCTACCGTAAGTACCGCTCCCAAACGTTCGACGAACTGGTCGGCCAGGAGCCGGTGGTCAAGACGTTGAAGAACGCCATCGCCACCGGCAGGATCGGCCACGCCTACCTTTTCACCGGTCCCAGGGGTGTCGGCAAGACTAGCGCCGCCCGCCTGCTGGCCCGCGCCGCAAACTGCCTCTCCGACAGGCCCGATAAGCCCTGCAACGAGTGCGACAACTGCCTCGCCGCCAACCGCGACATCGCCACCGACCTGATCGAGATCGACGCCGCCTCCAACACAGGCGTGGACAACATCCGCGAGGTGATCGAGCGGGCGCAGTTCTCCCCGGCCGTGTGGCGCACCAAGTGGTACATCGTGGACGAGGTCCATATGTTGAGCGTGTCGGCATTCAACGCTCTGCTCAAGACCCTCGAGGAGCCGCCGCCTCACGTCGCATTCATCCTCGCCACCACCGAGGTACACAAGGTGCCCGCCACCGTGGCCTCGCGCTGCCAGCGCTTCGACTTCCGCCGCGTGCCCCTCAAGGCGATGGTCGACCGCCTGCGCTACATCTGCGAGCAGGAAAGTATCGAGATCGAGGATGCGGCGCTCGAGATCGTCGCCCGGCAGGCCACAGGCTCACTGCGCGACGCGCTCTCTCTGATGGACCAACTCAGGGTATACGCCGAGGGCGGCATCACCGTAACCGAAGTGCAGAACATGCTCGGCGCGTCAGGCTCCGAGCGTGTGGCCGACTTCGTGGACCACCTCGTCGCGGGCGACCTCGCCGCGGGGCTGCGCGCTATCGCCTCCGCCTCGGACGACGGCCTTGACGTGCGCCAGTTCAACCGCCAGGTGGTCGAGCATCTTCGCGGCCTAATGCTGGTCAAGACAGGCGCGGCCGAGGGCGAGGGCGCTCACCTCGACGTGACGGGCGAAATGCGCCGCCGCATGTCCGGGCAGGCCAAGGGCGTCGCGCTCGATGACCTGGTGCGTTGGATACACGCATTCGCCGATGCCGACGCGAACCTGCGCGCAACCACATATCGCACGCTGCCCCTCGAGCTGGCGCTTGTTATGGCGATTTCGCCTCCAGCGGCCCCGCGGGCCGAGCAGCTTGCACCGACCGCTAGTGGAGCCGAACCCGCAGCACCCGTACGCGCCGATGCACCCCGGCCGCCTGTCCACCGCGAGCCGCCTCCCGCCCGCGAAACTCGCCCCGCGCCTGCCGAGCCTGCAGGCCCGCCCCCACCGATCTACGCCGAGCTTGGACAGGCGCTCCCGCCTTCCGAGCCTGTGGAAGTTGCTGGCGTTGCGCCCGACGCCCGGCCCGGGCCGAACGGCCATGAGATGCCTCCCGCCGCGGACGAGCCTGCCGAAGACAGCGCCCCGCTGCCCGGCGAGAGCGAACTGGACCGCCTGAAGAGGCTGTGGCCCCGTTTGGTCGAGCAGCTTAACGCGAGATCCAAGCAAATGGCGGCTGTTTTCGCGAAGCCCGATCTTGTCAGGCCATACTCGGTATCCGGAAACGTCTGCACGATCAGTTTCCGCGACTCCTTCTACGCTCAACGAAGTCGGGGCGACCAACAGCGCAAGTTACTTGAGTACGCGCTCACTAAGGTGCTGGGCTATAATTGCCTGGCAGAGACTATTACTTTCGACCAGGAAGCCTCCGGCGGCGACGGCAACCCCGCCCCCAAGAAGGGCGGGCCTAAGGAGAAGCCGCCCGCGCCGCACGAGACACCTCGCGGCCGCGCCGCCATGAACATATTCGGCATACAGAAGTTTGACGAAGATGAGTAAGGAGTACAACCTCTTATGATGGACAGGAAAATGCTCAAGCAGCTTGAAGATATGCAGAAGAAAATGCTCAAGGCGCAGGAAGACCTGGCCAACGAAACGGTCAGCGCGAGCGCCGGAGGCGGTGCCGTCACCGTCGAGATGAACGGGCATCACCAGGTCGTCGCTGTGACCATCGACAAGGACGCCGTCGACCCCGACGACGTAGAGACCCTGCAGGATATGGTGCTGACAGCCTTCAACGCCGCGCTGGACAAGGCGCAGGAGATGGCGCAGCAGAAGATGGGAGCAATCACGGGCGGGCTCAACGTTCCCGGCCTGTTCTAACGCAGCATAGCACAGCCAGGTAAACGGGTGATGCTCGCCGTAGGGGTGGGACATCACCCGTTGCACTTTTACCCGGCTCACTCTAAAGTCTGAAACCTTTAGAATCGCAGGGCGTATATAAATATTGAACCGAGGTCGACATATTATGCCCCTCGGTTCTGCGAATAGCCGGGTGGTTGGACTGGATGAAAGGAGTATCCGATGTTTGGTTCCGACTGGCTGGCGAACCTGTTTCTCTCGTTCTTCCTGTTTGGGCTGATCTTCACGATACTGTCCCTCGTCTTCGGCTGGGTCGGAGGCGCCGACGCCGGGCACGCAGGTGCCGACGCGGGCGGCGCGGACGTGGGTCATGACTTAGGCCACGATGTCGGACACGATCTTGGGCACGGCGTGGGACACGAAATCGGACATGAGGCAGCGCACTCGGGCCCCAGCGTGTTCAACCTGCCGACCATCATGGCCTCGATCACATGGTTCGGCGGCGTGGGCTACCTGCTTCGCGCCACGCTCAGTATGAACGCTGTGTTCGCCTCCGTACTGGCCATCATCAGCGGCCTGATCGGCGGCGCGATCATGTTCGTGCTGCTCGCCCGCGTGCTCTGGCCGATGATGACCCCGCCCATGCAGCGCGCCGACTTCCGCCTCCCCGGCACTCCCGCCCGGGTGGTCAGCCCCATACGCGAGGGCGGCGTCGGCGAGATCGTGTATACGAAAGCCGGCAACCGCTTCACTTCGGGCGCGCGCAGCGTGGACGAGCGGGCCATCGCCAAGGGCGCCGAAGTGGTCATTGTGAAGTATGAGCGCGGCCTGGCCTACGTGCAGGACGTGGAAGCCCTACTCAACGGCGAACACGAGCCGGAAGAGGCGGCCCGCAAGGAAACACCGGTAAGCTAGCAGCGTAGCAGCGGTTCGTCTGTCAGCCGGACGGCGCCTGCCGGACGGGGAAATTAGAGAGGAGTGGAAGGAAATGGAAATCTTCATCATCATCGCGCTGGTGCTGATCATTCTGCTCGGCCTCATGTGGATCGTGACGCTGGTGCGCAAGGTCGGCCCCAACGAGGCGCTGATCATCTACGGCCTCGGCACGCACAACCAGCCCCGCGTGATCAAAGGCGGTGGCGCGGTGGTGCTGCCCCTGATCCAGAGCGCGCGGTCGCTGTCGCTCGAGCTCATGTCGTTCGACGTCGCGCCCCAGCAAGACCTGTACACCAAGCAGGGCGTCGCGGTGAACGTCGAGGCCGTGGCGCAGATCAAGGTGAAGAGCGATCCCGACTCGATCCGGGTCGCCGCCGAGCAACTGCTCACAAAGACGGCGCAGGAGCGCGAGGGGCTGATCCGCCTCGTGATGGAAGGTCACTTGCGCGGCATCGTGGGCCAGCTTACTGTCGAAGAGATCGTGAAGCAGCCCGAGATGGTGGCCGACCGAATGCGCGGCACCTCGGCCGACGACATGGACAAGATGGGCCTCGAGATCGTGTCGTTTACCATCAAAGAGGTGAAGGACCAGAACGAGTACATAATTAACATGGGCCGCCCGGACGTGGCCGCTATCCGCCGACAGGCCGACATAGCCACCGCCGAGGCCGAGCGCGACACCGCCATCAAGCGCGCCCAGGCAATGCGCGAGTCGGCCATCGCCCAGGCGCAGGCCGACCAAGAGCGCGTGATCGCCGAGACCGCATCGGCCGCAAAACAGGCCGAGGCTCAGCGCGACCTCGAGCTAAAGCGGGCCGACTACCTCGCCTCCGTCCGGAGGCAGCAGGCAACTGCCGACAAGTCATACGACATCCAGGCAAACGTCATGCAGCAGCAAGTGGTGGCCGAGCAAGTAGGGGTCGAGCGCGTGCAGCGCGAAGAGCAGATCAAGGTGCAGGACGCCGAGATCCAGCGCCGCGAGCGCGAGCTGATCGCCACCGTGCTCAAGCCCGCCGAGGTCGAGCGGCAGCGCATCGAGACGCTGGCTGAGGCCGAGAAGCAGAAGCGAGCCATCGAGGCCGAGGGCGTCGCCGAGGCGGTCAGGCTG
>DASTEB010000374.1:0-3468 GCA_035710025.1 Chloroflexia bacterium | reverse complement strand
CTTCGACTCGGTTACGTCTCTGGCAACGAGAACCAGGGCGCGGTCCTCCGGGCGCTTCTCCTGAGTAGTGGAGGCCGAGAGGGTGATCGTGCGCAGGTCGCCTTCGCGATTGAAGAACGGCATCTCCAGGTCTTCGATGGTATCGCTTCGCTCCAACTGGTACAACTGCGGCGGGAAATCGGCGCCCCGTGCGGCGGCGGCCAGCGGCTTGCCCACCAGCTCGGCGCTGCTGTACCCGAACAGATCGCGCGCTGCCCGGTTGACCAGCCGGATCACTCCCGCGCTGTCGAGCACGAGAAGCGCCTCCGACATCGTCTCGATGATCTGGTTGGCGGCGAAGGCCGGGGTGATGTCGACCAGCCGGTAGACCCACACGGCGTATGCAGCCAGCAGTATGAACGCGAAGATGGGCAGGTAGCCGAACGGGTAGAGCGGCACACCGAACACTGGCACGAAGTCTACAGCGCCCACGTAGCCCGCGCTGAAGGCCACCATCAACCAGCTGATGCGGCGCCTGTGCCTGCTTGGCGGGGACCGGCGGAATTCGAGCCAGAAGCGCAGGAGGCTGGCCACAAGGATGCCGCAGAATACCAGCACAAAGAGGGCACCGAGCCAGCCGAAGATCGGGTAGTAGCCCCAGGAATAGCGGCGCATCTCCACGATCAGCACGTTGTCCCATGCGGCGCCGAGGGATGCCGCGCCCATAAGGGTCCAACTGAGCAGCACCAGGCGCGCCGGCGGGCGGTAGTACTTGAGCACCGACGACGCGAACGTGTGCGTGGCCGAGGCGATGAACGGCACGCCCAGGTAGCCTGCCCTGGCCCAGAACAGTGCTACCTGCTCGTCGGCCGACACATACATGAATGAGAAAGCGGTGAGCCAAATGGCTACGGTGAAGGTAAGCAGCGCGAACGAGAGGCTGACGCGCGTGACCCGCTCGCGCAGGAGCACCAATCCGCCCAGCAACAGGACGGCCGCCCCGGTGATAAGGGTTGGCGCCATGTAGATGCTGAGTGCGTAATTGTCGGGGTCCAGCACCCTGCTAATCAAATCGACGTCTCCGGTGCGTGCGACGATCTATGAAGAAGCGTGCGCGAGGTACCAGACTGCTCGTTCGGTTCTGCGGACAGGGTTGTTCCCACCGGACAATGCGGTTTCGCGCGGAAGTTGGCGCCCACCGGAGCGCGATCTGCGCTGTGCTAACTTCTGTCACGCGCAGGGTAGCAACCGTGCCCGTTCAGAGTATAGGGGCCTCCGACAAAGCCCGTCAATAGGACTTATAGCACGGTGATGCGTACCTCGAAAGGTAGTGGAAATGCGGAGTTTCCCGTAGGCCGGCGGCCCCGGGCTGCCAGGGCGAGGCGAGAGCAGGGCAAACCCCCGCCGTGCGCTACTTGCGGTACACGCTGATGATGTCGTTCTCCCCGATATCGACCCTGTTCTCCTCTCGGTAGCCGTACTTTGTCGGGTCGTCGCCCTGGTAGATCGCGGCATAGTCGTACAGGGCGCCGGGCTGCGCAGGCTCGCGCCGGCCGGTGACGGCGTCGTAAATGGTGGTGAAGTCGGCGTAATAGGTGCGGTCGGGGCCGAGCAGGGCGGGCAGCGCGGTGTTGTACAGGCGCAGGCGGGCCGGGTGGTCCACCAGCCACACCGACGAGCCGGGCGGCACGGCATCGCGCAGGCGGTCGAAGCGTCCCTGCGCGGGTACGAGGCGGTATAGCTCGGCGCGGCTGCCCTCGGGGAAGTTGGGCGTGTCGGGGAAGGAGCGCACTAACTGCACACGCCCGCCCGGCGATGCGGCCTCGGCTGCCAGGTCGGCGCGCTTGCCGTCGTTCAGCAGGCCGCCGGTATGCACCAGCAGGTATTTCACACCCAGCCCCTCGATAATGTCGAGCGTGCCGGGCGTGGGGAAGCGGCGCATCTCGGAGTAGAGCCGTTCATAGCCCCGGGGCACGATGTTGGCGCTGCCGTTCAGCATGGGGCGGCGGTGCTCAAGCTCGTACACCATGTAGATAGGCGAGGTGTTGATGGCGCTTTCGCCCTGGCTCACCGGCAATTCGAGCAGCAGCGCATCGGGCGGCACCTCGGCCCGGCCCTCCTCGCTCGCCAGCCAGCGGTAGACCTCGGGTGATGCCGCGCCCGTGCCGGTATGCACGTCGGGCAGCCCGGTGCCGAAGAACTCGACGGCCACCAACACCACGGCCACCAGCGGCAAAGCCGCTCTGAGAGCCGTACGCCGCACGCTCGCCCACCTGGCCAGTGCCGCCGCGCCGTAGCCCGCGCACACCGCTACACCCAGCATGAAAAGCTGCCCGAAGCGCTGGGGCACGCGCAGGGCGTCGAAGCCGGGCACGTGCTCGTACAGCCACTTGTAGGGCAGGGGGATGCCTGTGCTCTGCTCACCGTATGCGTCGAGGTTGAAGTACGGTCCGAAGCTGAGCAGCAGCCCGACGAACGCGACCGCCGCGAATGCCCACTTGCGCCCCGAGCGCCACGCCACGAGGCCTACCACCGCGAACAGGGATGCGACCAACCCGGGGTACATCTCGCGCTCGGCGCTGGTCTCCAGGCCGAGGGCGTTCACCTGTACCGGCTCGTACAGCCAGCTGTGACGCGTCGTGCGCAGTAGGCTCTTCAGCCCCGCGCTCCAGTAGCTCACCTCGTCCAGCGCTCGGGTGAAGCCGTAGCCCGACTTGGCCTGCGCAAACGGCAGCACGAACGGTGCGAGCAGGGCAACAATCATGGCCGAGGCCGCCGCCAGCAGCCCAAGCTGGGCGAAGAGCACGCGCGGCCGGAACTCGGGTGAAGACGTGCGCCTCCTGAGCCGCGACCACAGCCACGCCGCCGCGCCCGAGCGGAACGCCACGTGGTAGGTCATGTATATCGCCACGAGGATGGCGGCGAAGTAGGCGTAATAGCCCGCGACGAGCGCCTGTGTGAAGAAGCACAGCGCGAACAGGCCGAGGAACAGGAGAGAGCGGCGGTTGGCGGGCCGGGCGGGCGGCTCGCTCTCCTCCAGGAACCTCACCAGGAAGTACAGCGCGAACACCATCCAGAACTGCGCGGCGAGGCCGAGGTGCCCGTACTGCCCGTAGTGCCAGGGCGAGAAGGCGAACACCATCCCGGCCACAAGCCCGGCAAGGTAGCTGCCCGTGAGGTGGCGCACCAGCAGCCACATGGCGAACCCGCTCAGCGCGAACGACAGGAAGTTGAGAAGGTTGTACGCCAGCACGGTGTTTCCCGTGAGCCACACCACCGGCGCGGCGAAGAACCCCTGCCCCGTCAGCAGTTCGTCCAGCGCGAGGGCGTTGTCCAGCGGGTAAAGGGCAGGCGTGCGGTACAGGTGGAGGGGGTCGGTGAGCAGGTTGCGCGAGATCGTGCCGATTCGCCAGGTCGAGTCGGCGGCGTCGTTCCAGTCGGGCAGCGTATCGGGCAGCCGCCCGACCAGCGGCAGCGTGAACAACGCCG
>DASTEB010000373.1:0-10736 GCA_035710025.1 Chloroflexia bacterium | reverse complement strand
ATTTCGTACAATTACAACGGGCGGCTGTACCTGTACAACTCGGGCTACAATCCCCGGTTCTCCTCGTACAGCGCCGGGGTGGCTCTGCTCGCGTATAGAATACACAAGGCTATTCTTCAGGGCCTGCGCTATTTTGACTTTTTGAGGGGCGACGAGGACTACAAGTTCCGCTTCGACGCCCAGGAGACACACGTGTACAGGGCGCTATGCATGCCCCCGGACGGAGCCGGGGCATGAGCATTGCTTAGTTGTCGCTAACGGGCGTGGGGCCGCTCCCCTGGCGGCCGGGTTGGAATGAAGTCTCTGCAAGATTCGTAAGAGTGATAACAAGATCGAGGGCATTAGATAAATATGTGTAATATTGCGATGGTCAGCATGCACACGTGCCCCCTTGCGTGCCCGGAGGCTCTGCTGGGCGGTCGCGAGACGGGCGGCATGAACGTGTACGTGCGAGAGCTGAGCCGCGAGCTTGCCCGAAGGGGTAAGAGCGTGGACGTGTTCACGCGCTTTCAGGACGCGGCCACCGACCAGATCGAGCAGATAGACGCCGACGCCAGGGTGATTCACCTGCCGGCGGGGCCGCTCGCGCCCTATGACAAGAACAAGCTTGTGAACCACGTGGACGAGTTCGCCTGCGCGATAGAGGCGTTCGCGGCGAAGGAGCGCATCCGCTACGACCTGGTGCATTCCCATTACTGGGTGTCGGGCCTGGTGGGGCGCCAGTTGCAGCAGACATGGGACGTGCCGATGGTGCACATGTTCCATACGCTGGGCGAGATGAAGAACCGCGTCGCCAAGAGCGAGGGCGAGCGCGAGGTCTCGGCGCGCATCGCGGGAGAGCGGCAGGTGATGGAGTGGTCTGACAAACTGGTGGCCGCGACCCCGCTCGACAAGGCGCAGATGGTGTGGTACTACGGCGCCGACCCCTCCAAAATCAGCGTCATTCCGGCGGGCGTGGACACCGAGCTGTTCCACCCGCGCGACAGGGCGCGGGTGCGCCGCCAGCTTGGCCTGCCCGACCTCGACACGCCCATCCTGCTGTTCGTGGGCCGCATCGAGCGGCTGAAGGGCATCGACACACTGCTCGAGTCGGTGGCGGTGGTGAGCCGCTTCTGCGCCGGGCGCAACCTCAAGGTGCTCATAGTGGGCGGCGGCGACCAGACCGAGGACGAAAACGCCGAGCTGCGCCGGGTGGTGCAGTTGCACCGCGACCTCAACCTCGAGGAGCAGGTGGAGTTCGTCGGCTCGAAGCCTCAGGAGATGCTGCCGCTGTACTACTCGGCGGCCGACATCACCATCATGCCGTCGCACTACGAGTCGTTCGGCCTGGTGGCGGTCGAGTCGATGGCCTCCGGCACGCCGGTGATCGCATCGAACGTGGGCGGGCTGTCGTACACGGTGAAGAACGGCGAGACCGGATTCCTGGTGCCGGAGGAGAACCACTTCGCGCTGGCAGAGCAGGTACACACCCTGCTCAAGAACCCCGACCTGCGCGAGAGCATGGGCGAGGCCGCGGCCCGGCACGCCCAGCAGTATGCCTGGAGCAACATCGCCGCGCAGATGGCCGACCTATACGACGAGGAGATAGCGGCCCGAAGCGGCGCGGCGTGCCGCTGCGTGTAACCTTTCGAGACCCGGTAGAATGACTCTGAGGCCCGTGAAAGCGGGCCTCAGTCGTTTGATGGGGTAGCCGCTCGGGGCCTAACCTGTGCCGAGAATCTCTTCGGCGCAGGTGTCGCAGTACGGTGTCGTGCCGTTGGCTACGCGCTTGTGGCAGTGGTTGCAGATATGAAAGCCCTGCGCCTTGCAGTCATCGCACAGGGCGGGGCCGGGGCCGGGGATCCACTTGTCGCAGTGCAGGCAGTTCGTAACGGGGCCTTTGTTCACTTCCGCCATTCGTTCATACCTCCCTTCTCGAAGAGTCCGCTCGAGGGCTGCGCGTGCCCTCGCGCCGCGTATGCTGCTTACCATTCCACCCTGATGACCAGCGCGGTAGTATCGTCCTGGTGGGCGCGGTAGTTGTATGGGGCCGAAAGGTCGTTGGGGTCGGGCAGGCTGCGCTCTCCCGAGCGGGCGTCCGCACGGTCCACCAGCGTGGCCGCCGGGTCGATGGCCGACATCCCGGCCTGGATCTCAGACGTTGTCAGGTTCGAGTATACCCCGTCGCTGCACAGCAGGATCATATCGCCTGGCTGCAGGCGGATCGTGGTGAACACCGGAGGCTCCGGGCGCGGGGCGTCGCCTATCTGTCCGTAGACGAGATTGCGCGCCGCAAAGTACTTGCGGGCCGCCGGGTCAAGCTGGCTGATATCGAAGCCGGTGAAGTTGTCGATGGCCTCGTCCAGCGCGACAGCCTGCTCCTCGGTGATCACCCCGTTGGCCAGGTCGAGGTAGATCGCGTCCTGGTCGTCGGTGAGCAGTATCAGGTCGCCCGCGGAGTACAGGTAAGCACGGGTGTCGCCGTTCTGGCCGACCACGGCGCGCCGGCCCGCCTCGCAGAAGATTAGCGCGGTCATGCAGGCCGCGGCCATCACGTCGTGCGCCGACTTGCCCTCCGGCACCTGTTCGGGCGGGATGCTGCCGCTCAGGTTGATCTCCCTGAAAGTGGCCTCGCCCGCCTCGGCGGCGGCTATGGTTAGCAGCTCGCGCGCGGCCTGCGGCGCGATGGTGGAGGGTAGGTCCTCCAGGCGGTTCTTGAGCGCCTGGACGAGGTGGGCCGCTGCGTGCTCGCCGCCAAGCTCTCGCCCGTTCACCACGCGGCGGCTGCTGCCCATCCCATCTATCACGGCGTGAGCCATTCCGTTTGCGGCTGACCAGAAAGCGTCTTCATTGCGTTGCGGGTGTGCGCGGCTGGGCAGAGTCTTGGCCCATGTGCGCACGTTGAAGTTGTCGGGCATGTCTATCCTATGTGCGTGGTAGCAGTTCGATGACGAGGTAGCTGCCCGCGGCGGTCGGGCTGCCGCTCTGGTACAGGGGCAAGGCTTCGGGGTCGCCCATGAATATCTGGTCGCCCGGCTCCAGCTCGTAAGAGCCGTCGGGACGGGCGTTGCGGATCGTGCCGAAGGTCTGCAGCGCAGTGAACAAGGGCGACCCTGCGGGCTTGACCAGCGTGTCGATCTCCGCCCCTGGGGCCGACCGGATGGTCACGTCGCCTTCGGCGGTGAGCGCGAGGTAGCACTGGCGGCGGTGCACGATGTACTGCTTTTGTCCCTGGATCTCCATCGGCTGCACCCACTGGCGCAGGTCTATATCGGCCTGGCTGCCCGACTCGAGGTCGGTGCGCCCGACCAGGTACTCGCCGATCCGGGTGATGGTGAAGCCCTCGGCGGGGTTGGCAACGCCGTTGCGCACGACTGCGAACTGTGCGACGCCGGGGGCAGCCGTACCCGCGACCGGCGCACCCACGCCGGTATTGATTACGGGGGTGGGGGTGGAGGTTGAGGTACCCGTGTTAGGGTCCTGGGTGGTTGGCCCGTTGGTCGTCGTGGGCGGCGGGGCAGCGTCGGCCGACGCGATGAAGAAGCCGCAGTTCTCGCAGAACTTGCCGACCTCCTGGTTGGCGGTGCCGCAGCTTGGGCATGTTATTGTTGCCATGGCTTAGCTTACCCCCTGAGAAGTTGCGTTGTGGGTTCGGGCCGCGGGCTACTCCTGGCGGAAGCTCCACGTTCGCGTCGCGGGATCATAGGACATCACGCCCTCGTAGTTCCACGAGAGGTTGATGCCGTCGCGGCGGTCGAGCCGCAGGATGCTCACGGTAACGAGCGATGTGTCGCCGTTCTCGTCAAAGCTCCACTCGCCCAGGATGTGGCCGCCGTTCAGCACGTCGGTGCTCGTCTCGGCCACGGCGCGGCGGATGGCCTCGCGGTCTTTTGTGCCCGCGCGCTCGATGGCACTGATGGCTACGCGTGCGGCTTCGTATCCGAACGGGGCGAAGTTGGGCGCAGAGTCGTCGGGGTAGCGGCTGATGTACCGCTGGTACCACTCGGCTCCCGGGCCGGACAGTTCGGGGGCCGGGAGGCCGACCACGGAGGCGTACAGGTCAAGGCCCTCTGCGCCCACGTTCTCGACGTTGCCCGCGAACACGTCGTCGGTAATAGCGTCGGCGCCCATGAAGGTGCCGCCGTAGCCGGCGTTACGCAGGTCGCGCAGTACCAGGTCGGGGTGGTTGGGGGTGCTGCCTCCGAAGTACACGAGGTCTGGATCGAGGCCGACTATCTTCTGCGCGAGTGCGCTGTAGTTCTGGGCGCGCACGTCGATACTCTCGGGGCCGCCCAGCACTTCCATGCCCAGGTCGCGCGCCGACTGGGCGAAGATCGTGGCGATGCCCTTGCCGTATAGCTCGGTGTCGTCCAACACGTACACCGACCGCACGCCAAGCTCGCGGGCGTAGGCCGCTCCGGCCGCGCCCTGCAGGTCGTCGGCAGGCACCACGCGGAAGTAGTTGCGCACGCCGAGCGGGTAAAATATCCAGGGCTCGGCGGCGTTGCCCCCGCCCGGCTTGGTCAGGCCGGGGTAGGTATTGCCGGGGCTGATCATTGCCATGCCGACGCGGTTGAGCACCGGGATGCTGACCTTGGCCGCGCCCGAGTTGTACGTGCCGATATACACCATCCCGTCCGGGTCTTCGACGGCGCGGCGGGCGTTGGCAAGCTCGGCGTCTGTGTTCCAGCGCCAGCGTCCGTCGGCGTCCTGCACCGCGTCGTTCAGCGGCACGAACTCGACGCGGTAGTTGCCCGCGCGCCCGCCTGCCTCGTCAATGGCCATCTGGATGCCGTGGTTGATGGCGTCGAAGTCGGGCAGGGGCACGCTTGAATAGATGCGTACCACGCCCGGGTCAGACTGTGCCCCCCGGCCGAATACGGGAGTGAGGAACAGGAACGCGCCGAGGCCCAGCACGAGCGCCAGGATGACCGGCACGAGTATCTCCACCATTGTGAGGCGAACGCCACGGTTGCGCATTATGTCTTCTCTCCGCGGTTCCGGCGTGGGCATGAACACAGCGCGGGTCGACGCCCGGAAACCCCCGCAATAGCACTTACGTAGCTAGAGTATGCCACGTTGCGACGGGTGGCAGGCATGGGCGCCTGGTCGGCTATACAATGCCGGGTGAAGTGAGTATACTATATCCCAGCGCCCCACGGTAATTTACCCTATGTGCGGGCTGCCTTGCGTATCGCGCGGGGCCGGGGCCGCCGCTAAGGCCATCGAGGGAGAGAACAGGCTTGGCCAAGAGCAAGACCAGCAAGACCAAAGTAGAGTGCCCGACGTGCCACGAACAGGTTGTGCCGGACGACGGCTACTGTCCCAACTGCGGCTCGCCCATTGACGTGGCCGCGGCGCAGGCGGCGCCCCCGCCCGGCGGCAACGGGGCTGCTCCTGCAGCCGCCGCAGGCACCATCACCTGCGCGGTGTGCGGCACGCAGAGCCCCGCGGGCACCGAGTACTGCCCGACGTGCGGCGCGCCCCTCGCGGGCATCGCGGGCGGCAGCCCGGCCGTGACTACGACCGCTTCGGGCGCGACGGCGGTCAAGTGCTCGGTGTGCGGCAGCAACATCCCGCTGGCCGATGAGTTCTGCCCCAATTGCGGCGCGCCCAGGAGCGTGTCCACCGCGCTGGAGGCCGAGGAAGCCGAGCCTGCCGCGGGCGACGGCACCGGGCCTACGCCGCTTACTTGCCCCAACTGCGGCGCGGCGCTCCGCCCCGGCGCGAAGTTCTGCCGCGAGTGCGGCGAGCGGTTCACCGGCATAGCGGTACACAGGGCGCCCGCCGGTGTCGAGAGCGAGCTAAAGGTCGGGCAGGTGCTGGCCGGGCGCTACCGCCTCGCAGCGGTGGTGGGCGGCGGCGGCATGGGCAAGGTGTTCAAGGCATTCGACCTCAACCTCAAGACCCGCCAGGAGCCTGAGGGCCGTCCCGCGGCCGTCAAGGCCATCCTCAACACGAACGACCCCGAGCTGCTGCAGCAGGCGGTGGAAGAGCGCGAGATGCTCATCCGCCTGGACCACCCCAACATCGTCCGCATCTACGACATCGTGACGGAGCGCGGCATCCCTTACATCGTGATGGCCTTCGTCAAGGGCACGTCGTGGAAGGAGATGTACGACAAGAACGGCGGCCCGCTGAGCGAGATGGAGGCGGTGCGCTTGATGCTCGGCATACGCGGGGCGTTCCAGTATCTGCACGGCCGCACTCCGCCCGTCGTCTACCGCGACATCAAGCCGGGCAACGTGATAGAGGTGACCGAGGACAACGGCGAGAAGCGCCAGGTGCTGATCGACCTCGGGACCGCGGTCGAGTACTTTCCCGGGCAGAAGCGCGAGGCGTGGGGCACGGTGGGCTTCGCCCCGCCCGAAATCGGCGGCATCTGCGAGCAGCCGCCAACGATGGACCTGTTCGGCCTCGTTTCGACGTTCGCCGCGCTCCTCGGCGTCGACGTGAACCACCAGCTGATCGGCGCGCCGCCGCGCCACGAATGGCCGGTGTCGCCCGAGGTGTACGACTTCGTTGTGCGCGGGCGCGACCCCGACCCCCGCGTGCGCTTCCAGACGGTAAGCGAGCTGTTCGACCAGCTTGAGGGTATCGGGCGGTTCATCAAGGGACAGGAGCGGGCCAGGATGCAGGGCACCAGCATAATGCGCCGCCAGCCCACAAGCCCCCTGTCCAACATCCTCGTGCCGGTACAGAGCACGATCATCACCGGGCGGCTGTCCACCGGGCAGACCGGGCGCATCAGCGCGCTGCCCGCGCTTAGCGATACCGACCCCGCCGCCCACATGCTCGCCCCGGCCCGCGACCTGATGGCCGCCGGCCGGTACGGCGAGGCGCTCACCCAGATCGAGGCGACGCTGAAGAGCCACCCCGCGAGCATCGACGGGCACCTGCTGCGCGCCGCTGCCCTGAACAACATGGGCATGACCGACCAGGCCCGGCAGGCGCTTGACCAGGCCAACAGGCTCAGCACGCCCGCCACCCGCTGGCGCACGCTGCTCGTGCAGGCGCAGTCGGCGGAGTCGGAGGGTAACTTCACGGCGGCCGAGCAGCTTTACGGCGAGCTTACCAAGCTCGTGCCGGGCGAAGTGCTGCCCAAGCAGGCCCTGGCCGACATCTATCGCAACACAGGGCGCTTCCGCCCCGCCGCCGACCTGTACTCGCGTGTCGTGTCGGCCGACCCCGCAAACGCCGACGCGGTGCTCGGCTGGGCCGACAGCCTTGTCGCCCTCGACCAGACCGACGCGGCCATCGGCGTGCTCGACGCGGTGAATGAGAACGCGCTGAGGTACGTGGACGCGCAGCTGCGGTTGATCGAGCTTTACCTGGCGCGAATCGACAACTACCTCGACAAGCGCGGGCGGTCGGTAAAGGACCTTCCGCCCACCAACCCCGACATGCAGGCGCTCTTGCACGACCTCGAGCTTGCGGGCCGCGCCATCGCAGGGCTGCACGACCGGACGGAGTCGCGCTTCTTCTACCGGCTGGAGGCCGACTGGTGGTACGCGGCGTACAGGCTGGCCCGCGCGGGCAAGCTTCCCGCCAATGTCTACTGGCCCGACAGCGGCAAGCACGACGCGGCAAACGCCGCCGAGATAGGCGAGGCCACCCGCGCGGCCTACCGCCGCTACCTGCAGCGCTCGCCCGACGCCCCCGACGCCGAGGACGTACTGGCGCGCGTCTATTTCGACGTAGAGGAATGGCAGGCGTAAGACGTAGTACGTGATGCGTAATGCGTGAGGCCTACCCCGGCGTGGTAGTGCGGAGTAGGCATCGGTACTGGGGAGTGTCCACGTATTACGCATTACGCATCACCAATCGAGGAGAGAGAATGGTCAATTTCCGCGTGACGCCGCACCCGCCAGAGGCGCAGGTTCTGCAGGGGCAGAACCTGGCGCGCACGATGTATGAGATCGCCGCCGAACAGGGCGGCGGTGGCGCCGAGATGAACGTGCCCGTGTTCCTGGGCGTGGTGCTCGACCAGTCGGGCAGTATGGAAGGCTCTAAGCTGGCGGCCGCAAAGGAAGCGCTGCTGCGTTTGCTTCACCAGGTGCCCGCCACCGAGAACGTGGTGATCCATATCACGCTGTTCTCCGATGAGGCCGAGGAGTTCATTCGGCCCATGACCGGGAGCGAGCTGCGGCGCGACATGTCCAACCTTGCCCGGCGCATCGACAACATCAGCGCGGGCGGCGCGACCTCGCTCGGCAGCGGGCAGCGGGTGGTGCTGCGAGCCTCGCGGCCTTACTCGCAGTACGAGCGGCGCGTGCTCATGATCACCGACGGCAAGCAGGAAGGCACGCTCCCGGTGAGCGACGCATACGAGGCGGCTCGCCAGCTTGCGTCGGCCGGTATCCGCGTAGACGCATGGGGCGTTGGCACGGCCTGGGAGGCCGACCAGCTCCGCACAATCGCGCACTCCACGGGCGGCGAGGCCGACGCTTTGCCCGACGCCTACGAGCTTGCAGAGGCGGTGGCCGAGCTTTTCACCGAGGTGCAGAGCACGGCCGCGTCGAACGTGCAGCTTGTGCTGAATACCCCCGTTGGCACGCGAATACGCTCGGTGCGCCAGGTGTACCCTTCGGTGCAGGACCGAGCGGCCAACCAGGTGAACGAGCAGAAGTGGGTCATCCCGGTCGGCTCGCTCACACAGGATCCGCCCAAGTTCGTCATCGAGATGGAGACTACTCCCCGGGCCAACGACATCCCCTTCCGCATCCTCGTGCCCACGGTGCTGTACCATATCGGCGACCAGGAGTACGCGGACGAGCTTGATCGCTCGGCGTGGTTCTTCGTCCGCTGGGTAGGTAACCCCGCGCAGATCAAGATGGACGAGCACCTGACCCGCTACACGGGCGAGAGCGAGATCGCCGACCTGTCGCGCGAGGGCTTTGCCCTGCTTGAGATGGGCGCGGTGGACGAGGCGACCGCAAAGCTGAGCGCGGCGTTGCAAAAGGCCGTGCAGATCAACAGCCCGCAGGCGGTAATGTTGAGCGCGGTGGTCAACCCGCAGACGGGCAAGCTCGTTTCGACCAACGCCTCGGACGCCATCAACAAGACGGGCAAGCTGCGCACCGGCAAGACCGGCAAGATCCTGTCGGGCACCGGCAAGCTCCCCGGCCCGGGCGGGCAGAAGTAAGTCTGCTGGGCGCAACGACCCGGACTAAACAGCCGCAGAATCTACCGGAGGCGCCGGCAGCATCAAGCGCCGGCAGAGTGGTGAATACATGAACGGTGGCCAGGGATTTCGGGATTTCATGCAGTTCTTGAGCAATCAGGGCTGGCAGCGCAGTCTGCCCCTCTGGATTGTGATCCTGCTCGCGCTCGTCGTCGGCTCTCTGACGTGGGGGTGGTGGTTCTTCATCGTGGGCCTGATCGCGTACGCGGTGTTTTACTACGTCTCTTTTCAGATCATGTACCGCAACCGCTCCGGCCTGGGCGCCAACACGCCGCCCGCGCAGACCTTCGACCGCCGGACCTACGACCTGTCGCCGCTGCAGGGCAAGTACCGCGAGTTTATGGAGCGGGCAATCAACCGCCGGGCGACAATCGAGCGGACTATCGGCATGACGGCCGACCCCGGCGTGCGGCGCGCCCTGGAGGACTCGACCCGCGACCTGCCCGAGCTAGTGAACACCATCTACGCTCTCGCACTCAAGGCGCAGAGCGTGCAGTCGGCGCTCGAAACGTCTTCCCCCATGGCGGCGCTCCTGGACGACACCAAGCGGCTCGACGCGCAGATCAAGAGCACGGGCGACGAGTTCCAGCGCGGGCAATACCAGGCCACCCTGGACGGCAAGCTCCAGCAGATGCAGAACATCACCGACACGCACGTCGCTCTGCAGCGCTGGGACGCTCAGATGGACAACGCAATCAGCACTCTCGACACGATCATGACGCAGATCATGCGCATGAAGTCGTCCGAGGTGCTGTCCTACGACTCTGCCACCGACGACGTGTCGCGCACGCTTCAACAGGAAGTGGCCGAGCTAAAGGCCACCTCGGACGCGCTTGACAGCGTGTACGGCTGGTCGAAACCCACCGTGTAGGAAGGACAGATGGCACTCGCACCGCCCGCAAGCCAACAACCCCAGATCGTAAGCACGGCGCCCCCGCCGCCCGACGGCAGGGCCGCGCTGTCCGACCGGCCGCGGCCCAACCCCCGGGTCGGGAGGCTGCGTTCGTGGATGCTGGCGATGGTGGCCTCCGCGGTGGCGTTCGGCGCGCTGGCCGCGCTTATCGCTTTCCAGGCCAACCAGGCGACCTACGACGCCTATAGGCGCATCGTGGACGAAGGCTCGGTGAGCGTGGACGCTGCACTCAGGGCACGCGCCGCCGCTCTCGACCACATGACCGACGCCGCCACCTACCTCGAGACCGGCGGCGAAGTGCAGCAGCAGGCGGCCGCCCGGGCCAACGAGCACTGGGCCGAGTTTAGCGAGGAGTCCCGCGTGTCCTGGGGCAACCTGAGCGACCCGACGCACGGCGAGTACTCGGTGTTCGAAGCGGCCGACCGCGCGGCGCGCGACTACATACAGCGCATCGGCTCGATGTTCGCGTTCGAGCAGGCGGGACAGGCCGACCGCGCGGGCGACTCGTTCCTCGCGGCCCGCGAGATCATGAACACGCGGCTCGTCCCGGCGCTGACCGGGCTTGAGGCGGTCAAGGTCGAACTGATGGAGGACACCTACTCCGGGGCCGCCGAGGAGATAGCGCGCTGGCGCATGGCGATGGTGGGCGCGGCCGGGCTG